>NZ_DDAH01000166.1:0-8100 GCF_002333245.1 Acinetobacter sp. UBA2063 | reverse complement strand
TACAAGCACGGTTTAAAAATCGGTGTGGTTGTATCTTACACAGGTGATGCTGACACTGGTAAAGGTATTGCAATGCACGTTGCTGCGTTCAACCCAGTTGCTGTAAATGCAGAAGCTGTTCCAGCTGACTTAATCGCGAAAGAGAAAGAAATTGCTGAAGCGAAAGCGTTGGAATCTGGTAAGCCAGCGAACATCGTTGAGAAAATGGTAAGTGGTTCAGTTGATAAATACTTGAACGAAGTTGCACTTGACCGTCAAATGTATGTAATCGACAACGACAAGAAAGTTGCTGATGTATTGAAAGCAACGGGTACCAATGTCGCTCAATTCGTTCGTTTCGAAGTGGGTGAAGGTATTGAGAAGAAAGCTGAAATGAGCTTTGCAGAAGAAGTTGCTGCTGCTCAGGCTGAAGCTGCGAAGTAATTCGTATCTTTTCAAAAAACCCAGCCTTGTTGCTGGGTTTTTTTATTGGTTCTTTTTACATGCTCAAACTATGGCTCATCGTGTTGCTGTTTGAACTGTGCCAGTGCCTCAATTCGGTATTTAATCAGCATTTCACCAATTTCAGGCCCTGTAATGTGTTCGGGTAAATCCTGTGCCCGAATATTCCGTACAATTTGCATTGCATCCAGAATATATTGGGCCTGTGGATAAGGGCGATCTTCCAGACCTAGGCGGCCTTTTGCGTCACATTCACATGCCTGTACAAATGCTTCAACCTTTTCTGGTTTCCGTAAAACATCCAAACGTTGTAGTAAACGCCATAAAGTACCTGGTTTTAAACTCTTGGCCTGATGGCACTTTAAATGTTCTTTACAGACGGTCAGGGCCAGACTCTTGAGCTGAGAGGGAACCTTTAAGCGGTCACACACCTCGGTTACGGGTTGCAAACCACGTTCCTCATGCATGATGTGGCGTGGCAACTCTTCAACAGGGGTCAATGCCTTGCCCAAATCATGGACCAGAACAGCGAAGCGTACATCCAGTGCATAATTGGACTGACAAGCTTGTTTTAGGGCCATTAAAGTGTGTACACCACAATCTATTTCAGGGTGGTACTCTGGGCGTTGAGGAATACCAAATAATGCATCTATCTCGGGAAACAGTACTTTTAGTGCATCACAATCTCTTAATGTTTGAAAATAGATATCGGCATGATCTTCCATCAATGCACGAGAAGTCTCTTTCCATACTCGTTCAGGAGTCAATGCATCAAGCTCACCTGATTTCGCAATTTCACTCATTAGTTGCAGCGTTTCATCTGCGATTTTAAAACCGTAGTTTGCATAGCGTGCAGCAAATCGGGCAACACGTAGCACACGCAAAGGGTCTTCGGTAAATGCATCTGAAACATGGCGTAGGATTTTCTGGTCAAGATCTTTTTGACCACCATAGGGATCATAAACTTGTCCAGTTTCATCCATTGCCATTGCATTAATCGTTAAATCACGACGAATTAAATCTTCTTCTAATTTAACAGTGCTATCAGTAAAAAATTGGAATCCGTGATAGCCAATGCCTGATTTTCTTTCAGTACGTGCTAGTGCATATTCTTCTTTTGTTTTTGGATGAAGAAATACAGGGAAGTCCTTTCCAACGCGTTGGTAACCTTCAGATAATAATTGTTCAGGTGTTGCTCCAACCACAACATAATCTTTTTCGTGATAGGGGTGACCGAGTAAGTGATCTCGAACTGCACCGCCTACTAAATAAACTTGCATAAAAAACCTCTATTCTTCACACAATCATGCTACAGAATAGAGGTTTTCTCAAGCACTAAGCATAGCTTTTAATGTTAAAAGCTATGCTTAAACTATATCAGTTTTGGCTTTGCTGAATTTCAGCAACAGTTAAAGCTGTCATATTCACTAAACGACGTGTTGTTGTCGTTGGTGTAAGGATATGAACAGGTTTTGCTGCGCCTAAAAGGATTGGACCGATTGTTACGTTATTACCAGATGTTGCTTTCAACAAGTTGAATGAAATGTTTGCAGCATCTAAGTTAGGCATAATCAATAGGTTTGCAGAACCTTTGAAGCGTGAATTAGGGAAGGCAAAGTGACGAATGCTTTCATCTAATGCTGCATCACCATGCATTTCACCTTCAACTTCAAGTTCTGGAGCTTGTTCAGAAAGTAAACGATAAACTTCACGCATTTTCTGAGCACTTGGATCAACTTGATCACTTCCAAAACTTGAGTGAGAAAGTAAAGCGACACGAGGAGTCATACCAAAACGACGTACTTCTTCGGCTGCTAAAATAGTCATCTCTGCAAGTTGTTCAGCAGTTGGATTGGTATTTACATAAGTATCGGCAATAAACAAGTTACGATCTTCAAGCATTAATGCGTTGAGTGTAAACAAAGTACTACGACCTTCTTTTAAACCGATCACGTTTTTAACGAAATCTAAATGGATATCGTAGCTCGCATAAGTGCCACATAGCATGCCATCAGCTTTGCCAAACTTAACTAGCAATGCGGCGATTAAGGTTGAACGACGACGTGCTTCACGTTGCGCATATTCCACAGTTACGCCTTTACGTTGCATCGTATTGTAGTAGTCTTTCCAGAAATCATCATATAAAGGATTGTTTTCTTGATCGACGATTTCAATATTGACATCGCGCTGTAAGCGTAAACCGAGTTTTCTGATATTGTCTTCAATAACAGCCGTACGACCAACAAGGATTGGTTTAGCTAGACCTTCATCTACAACAATTTGAACCGCACGCAATACACGTTGATCTTCACCCTCGGCATATGCAATACGCTTAGGATCAGTTTTCGCTTGTGAGAAAATCGGTTTCATTAAAAATGCTGAGTTATATACAAACTCAGAAAGTCTTTGACGATATACAGAAAAATCTTCAATTGGACGTGTCGCAACACCTGAATCCATCGCAGCTTTAGCTACTGCTGGCGCAATCTCAAGAATCAAGCGTTGGTCCAGAGGGCGAGGAATCAAGTAATCACGACCGAATGATGCAGATTTTTCACCGTAAGTCGCAGCATCTGCTTCAATATGTGCCATACGTGCAATCGCATGTACACAAGCAATTTTCATATCTTCATTAATGGTAGTTGCACCGACATCGAGCGCACCACGGAAAATATATGGGAAACAAAGTGCATTGTTTACTTGGTTTGGATAGTCTGAACGACCAGTTGCCATAATTACATCAGGACGAACTTCGTGCGCATGTTCAGGCAAGATTTCTGGGTCTGGGTTTGCAAGTGCAAAAATAATTGGGTTTTCAGCCATTTCCTTAACCATTTCTTTGGTTAAGATTCCTGCCGCCGAAAGACCCAAGAACATATCTGCGCCAGGCATTACTTCATGTAATTGAGTGGCAGAAATATCTTGAACATAACGTTTTTTCGATTCATCAAGTCCTTCACGTGAAGTTGTTAGAAGACCACGAGAATCAGCCACAATAATATTCGATTTATTTACGCCTAATGCACAAAGTAAATCTAAACATGACAATGCGGCAGCACCAGCACCTGATGCAACGATTTTAATTTCATCAATTTTCTTGTTCACGATCTGCAAGGCATTCAACAATGCTGAGCCTACAATAATACTGGTACCATGTTGATCATCATGGAACACAGGAATCTTCATGCGTTCACGAAGTTTCTTCTCAATATAGAAACATTCAGGTGCCTTGATGTCTTCCAGGTTGATACCACCAAAGGTTGGTTCTAGTGCGGCAACGATATCCACGATCTTGTCTGGATCGTTTTCAGCAATTTCAATATCAAATACATCAACCCCAGCGAACTTCTTGAACAGTACGCCTTTACCTTCCATTACAGGTTTGGAGGCAAGGGGACCAATGTTCCCTAAACCAAGTACGGCTGTACCATTACTCACGACGGCGACCAGATTGCCACGGGCTGTATATTTAGCGGCGGCAGAAGGGTCACGTTCAATTTCCAGACATGGAGCTGCGACACCAGGAGAATATGCAAGCGCTAAATCTCGTTGGTTAACGAGCTGCTTGCTAGGTGTCACACTGATTTTTCCAGGTGTAGGAAATTCATGGTAATACAAAGCGGCTTGTTTTAAAGATTGATCGTCCATCTGAGTCTCGATTGTTTCGATAGTTGTTTCAATACAACAACCAGTCATAGCTAGGACTGATTATGATATTAATATAAGTGCACAAGAATATAGCACTAGTTCATGGTTTAGCCCAGTCAAAAAAGCTTATTTTCACTGAACGATGAGGCTTATTGACAATTGATAATGATGGAAAAATCAACATGCAAAAAGTCTAAAATCATTTTAAATGGAATATCTTGCGGTTGACAGTTGGGTATGCTGTTGCAGATATTCAGTTGCATGTACGGCAGTTAATGGTTTGGCAAACAGGTAACCCTGCAATATGTCACAGTTTTGGCGTTTTAGGTAATCACGCTGTTGTTCGGTCTCAACCCCTTCCGCCACAACTTTTAAACCAATGGTTTTGCCCATGGCTATCATGGCATTAACAATCGCATCGTGTTTGGCATCACCAATTTTTGAAATAAATGCCCGATCAATTTTTAAGATGTCAATTGGATATTCGGTAAGGTAGGCCAGAGATGAATAGCCAGTACCGAAATCATCCAATGCAATAGAAATGTCGCGTTCTTTAATGGCTTTTAACACCATTTTCACAGTATCAGTATTTTCCAAAAATGCCGATTCGGTAATTTCTAATACAAGATTACGGCCAATAATGGCGTAGGTTTCGAGTATTTCATCGAGATCGCTCAGCAATTGACCACGTTGAATTTGCTGCGCCACAATATTTACCGCAATATTAATATGATTGAAACCAAGTTTTTGCCATGCTTGTAATTGTTTTGCCGCTTCATACAACACAAAACGCCCAATATCTGAAATCAAACTGGTGCTTTCTGCCAAAGGAATAAAAATATTCGGCATGATTAAGCCTTTACTTGGGTGATTCCAGCGAATTAAGGCTTCAAAACCAACAACTTTACCATCAAGCGCATTCATTTTAGGTTGATAATAGACAACCAGTTCATTGTTCTGAATCGCTTTTCTTAGATCGAGTTCCAGGTCAGTGTGTCTTGCCACAAAGTTGGTGCGTTCACTCGAATAATAACGAATGGTGTTGCCACCCAAACGTTTGGCTTCTGTTAGTGCCTGTTCGGCATGGGTATTGAGGTTGTCAACCTGACGGCCGTGCTCTGGGTAAATGGCGACACCGATGGAGATGCTGACCACATATTCCTGTTCCGCAATATAGAATGGCTTGCTAAATGCTTCGACAATATTGTTGCACAGTTGGTGTATCTGTGGATGGAGTGGTGACATCTCGTAAATAATGGCGAAATCATCCGCGCTTAAATGGGCCACCAAAAGTGCGTCAATATTACTAATCCTTAAACGTTGTGCAGCCTGTTTAAGCAGCTCATTTCCTGCTTGATTGCTTAGTAGTTCATTCAAGGCACGGAATCTGTCGATATTCAATCGAATTACCGCAAGATGCTGAATGGATGCCTCATTGACCAGATAT
The DNA here is from genome assembly GCF_002333245.1 of Acinetobacter sp. UBA2063. Taxonomy (NCBI): domain Bacteria; kingdom Pseudomonadati; phylum Pseudomonadota; class Gammaproteobacteria; order Moraxellales; family Moraxellaceae; genus Acinetobacter; species Acinetobacter sp. UBA2063. Next base: position 2,564 of record NZ_DDAH01000166.1, on the reverse strand, counting down.
TGATGTAATTGCTGATGGTAATAGAAACGATTTGGTAAATCCGTCAGGGTGTCGTAGTTGGTGAGGTAGGAAAGACGCTGTTCCTGATGTTTACGCTCAGTCTGGTCAGACACAATACCAATATAGTTAATGACCCGATCAGTCTCATCTTTCACCGCATTGATATGTATCCATAAAAAACACGATTTTTCAGAAAGATAGGTTTCCTGAAATTCCCCTTCATATTCCTGTTCTTCATAGAGCGTGTCTAGAATCGAAAGGTGGAAATTATGGTGATGCTGTTTATCTTGTTTGGTAATTTCAAAGAGTTCTTTGTTTATAATAATTTGCTTATCAAGTCCAGTCAGTTGTTCGTATTTTGGGTTGACCTCGATATAGCAGAAATTTTCATCCAGAATAAAAATGCCTTCAGAAGCGTGTTCAAAAACGCTGGCAGCCAGTTTTAAACGTTCCTGATGCTTTTTCTCCTGATTAATGTCACGGTGTATGCCCACCATGCGCAACGGCGTTCCATCTTTTGGATTTCTTAGAATGACCTGTCCAACATCATGAATCCATGCCCATTCACCATTATGGCGTTTGATGCGGAAAGTTTCTTCATAGCGTTGTGTTTGTCCGCACAAATGGCTATACAGGGTATTTTTAACCCGATCCACATCATCTGGATGAACGATTTTATGCAGCAGGGTGTAGTGGTTTTCAGACTTGCGTGTAACCCCTTGACTATGGGCGTTGGTGACACCAACCGTATGGTTTTCCAGATTCCATTCCCAGGGACGAATACCCGCAGTTTCATGGGCAAAAGCCAAGTTCTGGCGGTGTTCTTCCAGACTCTCATTCATCTGGGTAAGATCGAAAGTACGCTCACGGACCTTTTGTTCCAGTAAATGATTATTGAACTGGAGTTGTGCTTCTATGTCTTTGGATTTGTTGACCTCACGCTGTAGCTGTTGGCATAGTTCCTCTGTCCATTGATTGTGTTGTTCCGCCACATCAATCAGTTGCTTGTTTTTATCCAGAACCTGAGACAGGCGCTGGTGAATGTTAAAGGTGGCCTGAGCACAAAGCAGAGTGGCAAAAAAAGACAGGTAATAGGCAATGTAAAATAGGGTATGTTCTTGATCTCTATGTATAATCTGGGAAATCACCAGAGGGCTGATGCTTGGAATGAAGAACAGGAAAAAGTAACGGATATGCTGGGTTAAAAAAGTCAGCGCAATAATATGTGAAGAGGTGAGCAGCAAGGCGGTCAGGGTCAGGATATGTGAGGCTGAAAGATTCGGGACATCCCTGATCAATAGGTAATTGATCACAATGGTGCTGATTCCCAGCAACAAACCCGTGAAAAAACAAATGGCCTGAAAGGTAATATCGGTTTTTCCAGCAAACTGAGTTGATGAATAATATCTTAATGAAAAGTGACAGACTGCGTAAAAAATGAGTAATAGTGTAAGAGTAAGGGTCATCCATGTGGTAAAGACATTCGTACTAAAGGAATAGAAGGAAGCGAATAGAAGATAATCCAGAAGCGCAATCAAAAATACACTTAAAACGAACAGGCGTACGTGGTTGGGATAGTTGATCTGATCCGTATAAGTAAACGGCAGAAATTTTTTTTCTTGAACCCTTGACATATAAAGAATAATCCTTTTCATTTTTATCTGTGTTGGGCCTATAGACGTTGCTGTATATCAACATCATTGTGTTTTATTTTAAATTACCGCTAAAGCCATTGGAAAGCAATCCAAAACCATTATTTGGCTGAAAAGTGATAATTTAAAATGGATAAAGCTACAACTGGAGCGGTTTCAGTCCTTAAAACACGGTCTCCAATGCACCAGCTTTGAAAATGATTCTGGTTTGCAGTTTCAATTTCTGCTTCACTCAAACCACCTTCTGGACCAATCAGTAGGGCTAAATCAGGCTGGCTATTTAGTACTACGTTTTCTTGGTCTTTGTTTGGCGCTAACACAAAACGTGATTGTGGTAGCTGTGCCGATTTTACCCAATCGGTTAAACTAATTGGTGCTAGAACATTTGGAACAATGTTCATACCGCATTGTTCACATGCTGCAATGGCCACAGACTGCCAGTGATCTAATTTCTTTTGATCACGGTCGTATTTCAGGCGCATTTCGCAACGTTCACTAGTCAATAATTGAATAGTTGTGACACCAAGTTCAGTGGCTTTTTGAATCGCATAATCCATGCGCTCGCCACGGCTCATCACCAAGGCAATGTTGACAGTAAATGGCAAAGCTCGATTGATCGGATTAAAATCGTTGATGGTAACGAGCGCTTGTTTTTTAGTGATATCCGTTAAAGTAACGGTATATTCACCACCTTGACCATCAAAAAACAACGCTTGTTCATCCATACTTGCTCTTAACACTTTACACCAATGATGAAAAATATCTTCGGTCAAAGGCACAGTGCTGCCAACTTGTAGCAAATTTGGTTGGTTATAAAAAAATCTACGCATAAATCATCTAAGTAAGTTTCACGATTGAGTTAACTTTTGTAGGCATTTTAACCTACTTAACTTAACTCAATCGTGAAACTTA
>NZ_DDAH01000120.1:0-10916 GCF_002333245.1 Acinetobacter sp. UBA2063 | reverse complement strand
TATGACATTCAGACGTGCGTAATAACATTGCACCAAGTTCTAAAGTTTCACGTTGTACACCTTGTGTAGATGTGGTGAAACCAACGGCATGGCTAGATGCTACGCCAAGAGCATTCAGTGCATGTCCAGCCAGATATTCACGAATCACCGAACGCAATACCGCACGACCATCCCCCATACGAGAGTAGGGGGTTGAACCCGCACCCTTAAGATGAAGATCAATAGTTTGTCCCTGCCGATTGAGAATTTGTCCAATCAATAAACCACGCCCATCACCTAATTGACCTGCCCATTGACCAAATTGATGACCTGCATACACCATCGCTAATGGAGTGAATTCAGCAAAGGTTTTTTGCCCACTACAAATCTCAACCCAATTGGCTTTATCCTCTTCATTCCATTGCAATTCATCGGCTAACGCTTCATTAAAGTGACCAGCTTTTGCGCCACGTAAAGGACTTGGTTGTTGCTGATGATAGAGCTTTGAATTGAGAGATGAATAGCGAGGATTGAAATGCATAGGTCAATATCATGGCAAGAAGCTGAATGATGACTATAGCAAAGATAGGTCTAAAATAGTGAATTGTGGTCATGAACTGAATATTTAAATAGGCATAAAAAATGGCCTCTAAAGAGACCATTTTATTGAGTATTTTTTATTCTGAAACAGGCGCTTTTTTGATGTTACGCATCAATGTTTCCAAACATTCACGATGGTGAGCAAGACGATGTTCAAGCAACTGGAAATCAACCTTAAGCTTATGATCCATTTGATGGATTTTTTCGGCCATTGCTGCTTTTTTTGCTTGTAGCTCTTGCTCTTTTAACTTCGCCCAATCGTTTAGAGTTAATGTAAAAGCTTCATATTCTTGAGCAATACGTTGTTTCATTTGCAAGATGTCAGTATTGACATCATGACCATAAATCGCGAGATCTTGTTCAGCATATTTAAACTTCATCGCAAGTTCAGCTTTCTGGATATTAAAGCTTGGAATACGACGTAAATTTTTTGCTAAGCCTAACTTTGCACTCGTCCAAATTAACCATTTTGTAGGGTCGTATTGCCACCATTTTACCCCATTACGGTAGTCGTACTGGAAAATGTGATGGTAGTTATGATATCCCTCACCCCAAGTGAGAATCGCTAGGATAAAATTATCACGTGCGGTATTTTCGTCAGTATAAGGGCGTTTACCCCACATATGACATAAAGAGTTAATGAAGAAGGTGACATGATGGCTAATGATCAGACGTAGTAAACCACCCAGTAGAACGACACCCCAAACATCGCCGACTGCCCAGCCAACACCACCCAATAAGCCCACATGAACTGCAATGACCATTGGCACATAGTATTTATGCTGGAACATCACCAGCTTGTCATTGATTAAGTCAGGTGCATTTTTGTAATCAGGTTCAGAGGGTGAGTGGTCGCGAATCATCCAGCCCAGATGTGCATACCAGAAACCACGTTTGATTGAATACGGATCCTGATCGACATCATCAACATGACGGTGATGGGTGCGGTGGCCTGAAGCCCAAAACAGGATACTGTTCTGGACAGCGAAAGTACCGCCAATCATCAACAGGATTTTAAGTGGTAAAGCGGCCTCATAGGCACGGTGTGCCCAAAGACGGTGATAACCTGCTGTAATTCCCAGGCTGCTTAATGCCAAAAGAAAAAATAAACTGACCCAGGCACTTACACTAAAATCATAATAATAAGCGTATAAAGGGATTAGAATAATCGCAAGAATTGGTGTTCCAATTAAGGTAATGCTAGCAGTCCAGTTAATGGGTGCTTTTTTGAGTGGGGCGGAAGTCATATCCGTCAGCGCTCCTAGTAACCTTGTTTGTACAAGATAATAAAACTAAACGAGATAGCAAAACCAATCACAACGATATATTGCTATTTTATTATTGATATTAGCACGCCCAGATAAATGAACACTAGCATTATTCTACAGTTGTACTGAAAGAACCGTAATAGAATTCCGCTTGCCTAACTGGTATATTGATTAAAAGGTGAAACAAATCAATGTGTGAGCAAATTACCATGAAAAATCCGATTTTTTCCATGAAATCTTTTTTTCATAAAACTTTGATTCTGTCGGCTGTTGTGATGGTGGCTGCCTGCCAGAGTCAACCCAAAACAGTGCAGAAAACCACCTTGCAACCGAAACGTGTGGTTCAGCCTCCTGCAATGCAGGTTCGTAAAAGTAGCGATGGTGTGCAGGACATTGAATGGCAAATTATGACCGTTCAGAATAGGCGTGCATTGTTTTTTAACCAGTATCCGAGTTTCCTGCTTAACTCGGTGACAAAGACTGTCTCTGGTCATACAGGCTGTAACGCTATTTATGGTCGTTATACATATGACTTTGCCCAGCAGAAACTTGATTTTGATGTTATGGCTGGACACGATAGTTGCCCTAAGGCTTTGGCGCAGGAAGCAGATTTGATGGATCTCATTCAGCGGGTTGAGCGTTTCCAGTTTGATGGTGCAAATTTATATCTGCTTGATGCTAAAGGGCAGCGTCTGATTCAGGCACAAACTAAAAGATGAATCGTAGAACAAGGGGTGATGTATTCGCCCCAATCCCATATTTTAATTGTTTATACAGCGATTTTTACAAGCACAAAGATCTGAGCATGGTGCTTGGTACATCGGTGATTAAGCCTTGTAATCCTAACTGCTGTAAATGCTTCGCCCGTTCCACATCATTTACAGTCCAGACACTAATATCAAGTTTTGCTTGGTGAGTAAGTTTAATGATTTCATCGGTTGCCAGTTGGTCTTTCCAGCCAATCTGGCAGCATCCATATTGCTGGGCCAGTTCAATCGCATATTCACCAAGTGGAATTTCAACCAGCAAGCCACGTTTAAAATGGCTGTGATGTTGCTGTAAGGCGGTTAAAATCTTCACATCAAAGCTGGTAATGGTTGCGTTCTTTTCAAAGCCCTTGAGTTCATTATGCAGGCTTAAGATCAGGCGTTCAGCCGCTGCTTCATCTGCAACGGCCTTGATTTCAACTTCAATGTGTTCAAACTCGGTTAAACATGCCATCACATCGGTTAAATGTGGGGTGTATTCTTCATTTTCCCAAGCCTGCCATTGATGGCGATGGTCAAACTGCTGTGCAGTAGCCAAATCACAACTTTCCACATGCTGTGAACGGCCTGTGGTACGCTGAAAATTATCATCATGGATGACAATTAACTGACCATCCTGTAGTTGCCGCACGTCAAACTCGACAGCTCGTACCCCTAGATCATGCAAATAACGAAAACCACCCAGCGTATTTTCAGGCGCTTCTCCACGTGCCCCACGATGACCAATAATTCGCATTTATTTTCTACCTAAACCATCTTTATGCTGGATCAATACTGTCATTGATATTCTTCTGCCACAGCACTTCGCTACCACCCTCGGCACGCTGTAAACTGCGTGAAGCCACAAACAGCCAGTCTGATAAACGATTGAGTAATTGTAAAGCGGTTGCCTGAATATTTTGATCGCGTGTATGCACCGACATCAGGGCACGCTCAGCACGACGGCAGACAGCACGCGCCTGATGCGCATAACTACAGGCCAAAGTGCCTGATGGGAGGATAAAATCTTTCAGCATTGGCAGACTTTCATTCATACGGTCAATTTCTTTTTCAAGAAATTCAATACAAACGGGTTGAAGTAAATGGTAGTTGGGAATACAGACCTCACCGCCTAAATCGAACAGCCAGTGTTGAATCAGGCTCAGGCTTTTGTCCCAGTGGCCTTTATCTGCAATTTGGCTGGCAGTGATTTGTGCGCGGAGTACACCAATGGTCGCGTTCAGTTCATCCACATCACCCAGTGCAGTGATGCGTAAATCATCCTTGGCAACCCGTGAACCATCTCCTAAACCCGTTGTGCCTGAATCGCCAGTGCGTGTATAAATCTTGCTTAAACGATGTCCCATAGTTCTGTTGCTCTTGGCCTAAAATAAAAAGGGGATAATGCCGGTCAGAACATTATCCCGAAACTGGAGTTAAGGAAATATTTTTATTGTTTTAGCACACGATTAATAACGGAATGTGACACCCGCAGAAGCCTGGCGACCACCGTTGATGTACCAGGAACCGAAGTTATATACTTGCTGATTACGGACATCACCGATATTTTGAATATTGGTAAAGACCTTAACATTTGGATTGATATTCCAGTACGCATTTAAATCAACTGTTGCAACGCCAGCAACCTGATTGTCGCTATTGGTATGGCTGGAATTGGCTTTTGAACGTGCAATCACCGAAGCATTGATTCCAACATTTTCATACTCATAACCAGCAGTTAAGGTTAAACGTTGACGAGGGCGATAGGCAATGTCACGATCTGTTTTATCATTGATACTACGTGCATAAGCATATTGGGTGTTGACATAATATATGTCGTTTGACCATTTTAGATTAAACTCACCGCCTGTGATTTTTGCTTTATCAATATTGATATTTTGATAAACAGGAAATGTTGTCACCCAGTCGCCATTACAGGTTGCAATACAGGTCGAGCTAATCAGGTTGTCAATTTCAGTATAATATGCAGATAGGCCTGCACTTAAACCATAGTTCAACTGTTGATCAAGGCCAATTTCATAAGAGGTACTTTCTTCTGGCTTGAGTTCTGTGTTGCCACCCCATTGTGTATATAATTCATTCAATGATGGCGCACGGAATGCAGTACCGATGTTGGCATATACACTGGTCAAAGGAAGTAGTTGATAACGAACAGCCGCCTGACCGACAGTATGTGTTCCAAAGCGTTCATTATCCTCTACACGGATACCTGCCTGTGTACTGATGCCATTGTCCTGATATTGATGTTGTAAGTAATATCCGACAGTATCAACACTTTGTTTTTGATCGGTGATACTTGGTGTTTCATATTCCGAGTCAAGATAGTTCACGCCAAACAAAACATTCTGGTGAGGCAGGAAGCCCCATTTCAGGTTTAAATCACCCTCATTACTTTCAGTATTATAGTAAGAGCTGTCATTTGGAACATATTGCTGATCTTTTGTATTGGAATAACGGGCATTTACAGTAAGGTCGGAATTTAAGGCATAAGAGGCTTTGGCATTGATGACCTGATTTTTAAAGTCACGAACTGCATTATTTAAACCCGCGTTAAAGTTGTAATAAATACTTCTGCCCTGGTTTTGATTGATTTCAACACTGCTGTCAATTTGGTCTTTTTGATAGTAACCAAATTTGGCATAGTAACCTTTTTGGTCAAAGCTGGCTTTTTCACTTTTATCCTGAATATCCAGAATGGATGTTCCATCAGACTCCAGACGTTGTCCACCAGCCTGTGCATAGAAACCAGATGCGTCAACATAGTCTGCATTCAACACGGTTTTATAGGTGTTATTTTCACCATAAATTCCAGTAAGTTGTGCACCAGTCTTACTTGGCGGGGCAGTGACCATATTGATCACACCACCAATTGCATCACTGCCATATTGTACTGATGCAGGACCTTTTAATATTTCGACCTGTTGAATATGTGAGGTATCCAGGAAAGCGGCGAATAATGGTGAAAGGTTGTTTTGATTATTCAGACGCGCACCATCTTGTAACACCAGTGTTTGTGCAGGTGTTGTACCCCGTAGCGAAACTTCGGAAAGCTGCCCCATACCACCTGATTGTTTTACATAAATGGACGGGTCCAACTGAATCAAGTCAGACAGGTTGGAAATTGGGTTTTGATGAATGGTTTTATCATCAATGACATTAATGCGTGCAGGCACATTTTTAATGGATTCAGGTGATTTTGATGCGGTGACCACAATGGTATCAAGTGAAACGGTTTTATCCGTTGACTGATCCTGGGCAAAGGCGACTGAAGTAAACCCCATCGCAATAGCGATAGCGCCAACTAAGCGTGTTGGCTGGAAAGAAATAGACATGTGCGCTCCAGACATTCACCCATCGTGAATGTTAATGTGGAAAGTAGCAACAAGCAGGTCTCCGGACTTCACTATAATCATCATGCGGATGATGTGCTGATCATCTTCCCACATCAAACGATGCAGTGATTTGGCGCTCGGCTAAGATCAGTGATTCGGTGTTACCGTTGCGAGGGCAGTGTTGGAGTCACACCAACTTCCCTATAAGCAAAGGAATTTGCTTTGGACTTGTTGCAAGATGGTGCAAAGTATAAAGCGGGTATACACAACTTACAAGGTATGAACAAAAAGTAGCTCTTTATAAGGGTGGGGGGCGAATTACATATTATTTTGCACAGTTATCCGATTGATTGAGTTTTGCATTACAATATCCATATTCTAAAATCTTTACTTAAAGTTGGATTGCACATGCAGCAGATACAACGGCGGACGCGTGCCAAGATTTGTGGAATTACCCGCGCACAGGATATCCAGTCTGTGGTTGAGGCAGGTGCGGATGCAATCGGTTTTGTATTCTTCCCACCAAGCCCGCGCCATGTCAGCATTGAGCAGGCACAGGTTCTAGCAAAGCTGGTTCCACCTTATGTGCAACTGGTTGGCCTGTTTGTAAATGCGAGTGCAGAAGAAATACAAAGCGTACTTGATTCAGTTCCGCTAGATGTATTACAACTACACGGTGATGAAAGTCCTGAACAATGCCAGCAGATTGCGGCACAATGCAAACGCCGTTGGTATAAGGCTATACAGGTTCAACCAGATATGGATGTGGTGGCTGAAATTCAGCGCTATCAAGCTGTTGGAGCCAGTGCGGTTCTACTTGATGCGTGGCATCCTGAGCTGAAAGGTGGCACGGGACACAGTTTCGACTGGAACCAATTTCCCCGACTCGATATTCCACTGATTTTGGCAGGCGGATTAACCCCTGAAAATGTGAGTGACGCTATTGATACTACAGCAGCTTTTGCTGTGGATGTCAGCGGAGGCGTAGAGTCCGCAAAAGGTATAAAAGACCAACAACTCATTGAAAAATTTATGCAAGGAGTCCAACGTGGATCAGCAAAACCTTAGTCAACAAAATCAGGCGATTGACTACACCCAGTTTCCAGATGCTCAGGGGCATTTCGGGATTCATGGTGGGCGTTTTGTATCAGAAACGCTGATGGCTGCACTTGAAGACTTGGAAAGTCTTTATGGTCGTATGAAAAATGATGCTCAGTTTCTGGCTGAGTTTGACCGTGATCTTGCGTACTATGTTGGTCGTCCTAGCCCACTTTATCATGCTGAAAGATGGTCACAGCATCTCGGCGGTGCGCAGATTTACCTCAAGCGTGAAGACCTGAACCATACGGGTTCACACAAGGTCAACAACACCATTGGTCAGGCACTCTTGGCAAAGCTTTCTGGTAAAAAACGTATTATTGCTGAAACAGGCGCAGGGCAGCATGGCGTTGCGACCGCAACCATTGCAGCGCGTTTGGGTATGGAGTGCGTGGTGTACATGGGTGCTGAAGACGTAAAACGTCAGGCGATGAATGTATATCGCATGCGTTTGCTTGGCGCGACTGTTGTGCCTGTGCAAAGTGGTTCAAAAACATTGAAAGATGCCATGAACGAAGCAATGCGTGACTGGGTCACCAATGTTGATAGCACTTACTATGTGATTGGTACGGTTGCTGGTCCACATCCATATCCGCAGTTGGTGCGTGATTTCCAGTCGATTATTGGCCGTGAAGCGCGCCGCCAGATTCAGGAGCAGGCAGGACGTTTACCTGATGCCTTGGTGGCTTGTGTTGGCGGTGGCTCAAATGCGATGGGTCTGTTCTATCCATTCCTGAATGATCAGGATGTGAAAATGTACGGTGTTGAAGCCGCAGGCTATGGTATTGAAACAGGCAAGCACTCTGCACCATTGAATGCAGGTCATGTGGGTGTATTACATGGTAACCGTACTTACCTCATGTCGGATGAGCAAGGTCAAATTATTGAAACCCATAGTATTTCAGCAGGTTTGGATTATCCAGGTGTTGGTCCAGAGCATAGCTTCTTAAAAGATATGCATCGAGTTAAATATGTGCCAATTAAAGATGATGAAGCACTACAAGGCTTCCGTGATTTAACACAGATTGAAGGGATTATTCCTGCACTTGAAAGTTCACATGCGATGGCCTATGTCAGCAAGCTTGCCCCAACCATGTCGAAAGACCAGATCATTATTGCCACAGTTTCAGGTCGTGGTGATAAAGATTTAATGACGGTAGCCCGTATTGATGGCGTCGAAATGGTTGAAATGTAAGTCAACCTCATGCCAAGTTTGTTTATGGTCATGTTGGGTGGTCGACATGCTAAAGCCATTACCGAAGTCCATGATGTGGTTATGGCAATCGGTGATGATGTGCAGGAGATCATTCCTCAACTGAAACAAGCTTGGTTTGGTGAGTTGAAGGGTTTACATATTGACGCTTGGGCTCAGTTTTCTGGAGTTCAGACGCAAGGTGTAGATTATCAAATTCACTTCGCGCTTGCTGCCCCAGCAGTAGACGAGCAAAAGTTATATTTGATCAATCTCGGCGGATATTCAGCAAATCAATTTGGCGAGTTACATCGTTATCACTTGGTGGTTGCTACAAATACTACTCATGCTAAACAGATTGCGAAGCAGTTGATTCCACCAGAGTGGGGTAAACCACATACTGACCGTGTTATTGAGGTGGATGATTGTATCCCAATCGATCATGTTGCAGGGCGTTATGTGCATTTAGTGAAAGGTCTGTTTAAGCCGATAACTTGGCAAAATACTTATCTTCCAATTGATTAAATATCATAAAAAAATGGGGAGGCGAAAGCTTCCCCATTTTTTATGTGAACTACTGAATAACTTTAATACGGTTGGTTTCAGGTGCTTGAACAGGTGAATTTTGGTTGATGTATTTTTCTAATGCATCAATGTCTTGTCCACCACCTACACGATTGGTTCCTTTTGACAGTACAGTAAAGTTATCGCCACCATCTGCAATAAAACTATTTACGGTGACTCGATAAGATTTGCTATCCATTAAAGCCTGCCCAGAAATCATAATTTGAGTAGCACGTGGGACAGCAGTTGCATCTTTTTTATAAGCATAACTCAGCTCTTTAGATGGTTGTAATATACGCGGTCGATTAGCATTTGCCCCAGACCATTGTTGTTCTAATAGTTCACGGATTTGTTGGCCTGTCAGACTTAAAGTGACAATCGAATTACCAAAAGGTTGTACTGCAAATACATCTCCAAAAGTAATTTGATTATTACTGTTGGTTTGAAGGTCAGCACGTACCCCACCTGGATTCATTAATGTGAAATCAGAGCCTTGATTGCTTGCAGTTAAAGCTGCTGCCTGTTGGGCATCTGCAATTAAATTACCTAAAGCGGTTTCACCACTTTCAGCTGCATTTCGATTAATGACTGTGGTCGCAGTGCCTACGATACGTGCAGAAATTGTAGTTACAGCTTGACGATATTTATCCAGAATCGCTTCGATACTTGGTGTCTTGTTAAATTTTTCATATAAGTTAGTCAAGTTAACCGTAGTCGTTCCAGACGTATATGCTTCGCTTTGAATTGGTACTTGTTGAGCATCTTTCTTGATGACATCCCCAGTTTTACCATCGAGCTCAAGTTTAATGTTGGTAATTGCTGTGCCGTATTGTCCTGCTGAGGTCAATAGAAATGGTTTTTGTGGGTTTAAGGTTGAATAGTCACAGATATAAGACTGGTGGGTGTGTCCTGAAACCACGACATCAACCGCAGTATCTAAACGATCTAATATTCCAGTCAAAGGTCCACTTAAACCTGCGCAGGTTTTCGCATTAAATTTAGTACTTGGCGCTACACCCTCATGTACCACTACGACAATTGCTTCAACCCCTTGCTTTTTTAACTCAGGTATAAGTGAATTGACAGTCTCGGCTTCATCATGAAAATCAACATCTTTGATACCTGCCGCTGAGACAATTGTTGGTGTTGCTTCTAAGGTCAAACCAATAAACGCAACAGGGATATTGCCATAGCGCTTAATTTTATATGCAGGAAATAGTGTTCTTTTGGGATCAGCTTTCAAAGAGACATTTGCTGCTAAAAAGTTAAATTTTGCACCAGCGAAATCTTTGTTAATTTGACAAGGTTTAGTGGTGGTATATTGCTGACAACCACCATTTTGCAAACGACGTAATTCATCAGTTCCACGATCAAATTCATGATTACCAACCGCGTTAAAATCAATTTTGATTTCATTCATGGTTTCAATGGTCGGTTCATCCAAGAATAGGGATGAGGTAAGTGGTGAGGCACTAATTAAATCACCCGCAGATACCACGGCATTGTTAGGATATTGAGCACGGAGTTTATTGATTGCATCTGCAAAATAACTGACACCACCTACAGGAATTCGTACCGATTTATTCGTGTCAGTGGGGTCTTCAGCCTCAATAAAACGTTTTGGTGGTTCTAAATTACCGTGAAAATCATTGAAAGCTAAAATATTAATACTTTGATTTTGTCGTTCTGGTTGGGTTGCAGAACTATTTTGATCATCGTTGTCGTTACATGCTGTCAGTGCTAATACTATGAATCCCAACGCGTTGACTTTTAATAATGGATGTAGAGTCATGTTTTTTGATCGAGTGGTTTAAGATTGTTTTTTAAAATAAAACTTGAGTATGAATATTTGATGAAATATTAAGCTAAAATACCTCTTGCTGCTCACTCGCATTAGTCTGAACTTATTTGAGTAATTTTGATGGTTCGAGATAATGTTTGAGAAATCATAGAGCTTGGACTTTATGACGGCAATAGATGCAATGACGCAATCATGGAAATCGACAATGGATTTGATACAAACAAATGGTCAACCTCGTTATGGACGATTCGAACACGTTCCATCACGTATTAATTTAGATGACTATATTTATAAAACCCCTTATGGTCAGGTATT
>NZ_DDAH01000202.1:0-7142 GCF_002333245.1 Acinetobacter sp. UBA2063 | reverse complement strand
TCCTTATCAGGTGCGGCCTGCTGCATCTTATAGAAAATGCCACGGTCAGTTGCCACGATCATTTGTTTATGTGGAAGTGTCTGCGCAGCCTTGATCAATTGCGAGGTACTCCCAACAGCATCGGCAATTTCCACCACCGATTCAGGTGATTCAGGATGAACCAATACCGCTGCATCTGGATAGAGCGCTTTCATTTGCGCAATACCACGGGCACGAAATTCTTCATGCACGATACATGCACCATCCCACAACAACATTTCAGCGCCTGTTTTCTTTTGAATATAGCGACCTAAATGTTGATCAGGTGCCCAAATAATTTTTTCGCCCAAGCTATCTAAATGCTCAATGATCTCAACCGCGCAGCTTGAAGTCACCACCCAATCGGCACGTGCTTTTACAGCCGCCGAGGTATTGGCATACACCACCACGGTATGGTCAGGATGCTGATCACAGAACGCTGAAAACTCATCTACAGGACAACCCAAATCCAGTGAACAAGTTGCTTCCAAAGTTGGCATCAACACTGTTTTTTCTGGTGATAAAATTTTAGAGGTTTCGCCCATAAACTTTACGCCTGCCACCACAAGGGTTGTTGCAGGATGATCACGACCAAAGCGCGCCATTTCTAATGAGTCAGAAACACAGCCACCTGTCAGTTCGGCAAGCTCCTGCACATCAGGATCACAGTAATAGTGGGCCACAAGCACTGCATTGCGTTTTTTCAACTCAGCTGCGATTTGAGCAAACTTTTCTCGTTTCACTTCTGGGCTTAGGCTATTGTCTTTTGGCTCACCCAAACGATCTAAATGCGCCTGCACAATATTTTTGGCTTCGTTCGCAATTAAATTCGCATCATTCATAAAACGTCTTCTCTATCCTGCGCGCCTGCATTACTGCAAACTTATAACGTGGGCATCTTGGCGATGATGTGGAGTAAATCACACTATCCACATACCAGCTTATAAAAAAAGCCTCACTGTGGAGGCTTTATTATACCGCATATTTACGAGCGATAATCGGCATTAATTTTCACATAGTCGTAAGAAAAATCACAGGTATACACGGTGTCTTTGGCTGTACCACGACCAAGGTCGATACGGATGGTAATTTCTTTCTCAGCCATTACCGCTGCGCCTGCCGCTTCGGTATAGTCAGGATTTGCACCACCATCTAAGCAGATTTGTACGTCACCCAACCAAACTTGCACCTTGCTGCTGTCCAGATTCGGTACACCTGCCTTACCAATCGCCATCACAATACGGCCCCAGTTTGGATCGGAGGCAAATAATGCGGTTTTGATCAATGGTGACTCAGCCACACTATAGGCAACATCACAACATTCCTGAGTATTTGCCCCACCCTCAACCTGAACGGTAATGAACTTGGTCGCACCCTCACCATCACGCACAATCAACTGCGCCAGACGATTCATAATACGGGCAAGCACATCCAGCACCTGTTGGTAACGTGGATCATCCTGAGCGGCAATTTCCGCGCCGCCTGCTAATCCAGTTGCGACAAAAATACAGGAGTCATTGGTGGAGGTATCACCATCAATGGTAATGCGGTTGAATGAATGCTCAACTGTGGTTTGAAGTAGGCTTTGCACCAATTCACGGCTAATCGGCGCATCCGTTGCCACAAAACTCAACATGGTCGCCATGTTCGGGCGAATCATGCCTGCACCTTTACTAATCCCTGTCATGGTATAGCTCACACCATCCAGCTCAAACTGTTCAGATGCACCTTTTGGTGTGGTGTCTGTGGTCATAATGCCTGATGCGGCATCAGCCCAGCGATCCGCATTTAAGTCATTCAATGCAGGCTGAATGCCTTGCAGCAAACGTTCGATTGGAAGTTGCTCACCAATTACACCTGTTGAAAATGGCAGGATTTGACTAGTTTGCACACCTGTCAGTTCAGCCAGTTGGGCACAGGTTGCCTCCGCATTTTTATAACCGATTTTACCTGTGGCGGCATTGGCATTGCCTGTATTAATAATCAGATAGCGTGGCTGCTGTTGTGAAGTACTTTCAGCGAGATGCTTTTTACTAATCAGAACAGGCGCAGCGGCAAATGCGCTTTGGGTGAACACACCCGCAACATTTGAACCCTCGGCAAATTCAAAAATGACCAGATCGCGTCGGTTTGGATAACGTACATACGCCTCAGTTGAGCCAATTTTCACACCCTGCACCACATGCATTAGCGGCATCGTTACGTCACCAACAGCCATTTTTAAATACCCATTCAACTTGTTATGAAAGACTTAAGCTTATTCCAAAAGGCAATTAAAATCGAGTGTTAGCCATATAGATTATTGAATTTGACCCTGTTCCAAACTCAATAAAATCTGCTTCTTATCCAGACCACCTGCAAAACCCACCAAAGCCCCACCAGAACCAATCACGCGATGGCATGGTGCAATAATTGAAATTGGATTTCTACCATTGGCGGCACCGACCGCACGCACTGCCTTTTCATTGCCAATCTGGAGCGCAATATCTTTATAACTGCGTGTTTCTCCATAAGGAATGGTCAATAAAGCTCGCCATACCTGTTGCTGAAAATCCGTACCCTGAAAATCCAGTGGCAGATTAAACTGCTGGCGTTGTCCTGCAAAGTATTGTTCTAGTTGTTGTTTCACTTTTAGCAGCAGCGGATGCTGGATATTCTCAATCAGTTCCGCCAAGCGTACCCGTTTATGGTCTTCATTGTCCCACATCACGGCGACCAAAGCCTGATCATGAGCAACCAGTTTTAATGCGCCTACAGGAGATTCCATATACATATAAACCAGTTGCATCAAAAATCTCCTTTACGCTACTTCAATCGTAGCCCCCTCTTTGATAAAGAGGGGGAATTTTTCTTAATTCGATGAAAGCTTCATCAACACCAAACCCGACACAATCAAGACGGCTGCGATCATACGCATTGCGGTCATGGGTTCATTCAGCACCATAATGCCCAAAATAAAGGAACCCATCGCGCCAATGCCTGTCCATACGGTATAGGCTGTTCCCAAAGGAAGTGTACGCATTGATATGCAGAGCAAAACCACACTTAAAATCATAAAAACAATCGTGACCACACTTGGGGTGAGACGGGTGAAGCCCTCAGACATTTTCATTGAGTACGCCCAAATGATTTCAAAAATCCCTGCCAGAATTAAAATTGCCCATGCCATTTTTACATTCATCTTTATTCATGGTTGGGTCGTCCCAACGTGATTCTTTTCTGGGGAGGTCGTCCTCCCAGCTTCAGGAGTTTACTTTAAAATGGGCAGTTATGTGAATTGTTATGTATCTACCCCAATTAAGCCATTGAAAAGCATGAACTGTTATTCTGTGTATTCTATTGCCAAATGATGCTGTCCACACGTATCAATTCACAGGCACCATTACCTGTATCCTCACGGGACAAGGAACTTTTCCAGCGCCATCCATCGGGTGCCTGAATTTCGATTAATGCACCCTTGAGGTAGACCAAATCATCCTTTTTAATTTTCTTCATTTGCGATGCGACATAGGCATCTGCTGGAACCAAATGCATGTTGGCACTGTGTGTTTCAATTTCCCTAAACGAAATCGGTGGTTCATGATCAACACGCCAGTGATACCAACGGTTACTCTGGGAAATGTCAATTTGCTTATACACCTGTGGATTTGCCATTTTCCCCCAGCCTACAGCAATGTCCATAGGGGAAAATTCTGCTTCACGGCCTAGATTGTAGTCTTCCCGTCCCAATACACGAAATGAACCCTCATAGTTTTCCAGTGCCATCACCTGTACACCTTGCTGGGTCGTAATTTGACTCACATTTGGAGCGGGTTTAAGCAGATTGGTCCAGACCAGCCATGCCAAAGCCAGTCCCAGCAAGCCATACATCCATCTTGGCATATTATTGATCCTTTTTACCTTGTAATACCTTGATCCATCGCCTAAGTTTTTCTAAAGCGGCATACAAAAATTGCTGAATAGGATTGAGCTGGTTTTCTGTAAAGGTCTTGTTCTGACTGGATGAATCTGTCTTTTCCTGCTTATTAAATGTACTGATTTCCACAGGCTCATAATGTGACATGGTTTGTTGTAGTTCAGCCCCCAGACTCAGACGTTGCAAGGCGGCAGTAACCTCATCAATCGGTAGATGATGGTAGAGGGTTAAATGACGTGCATCCAGGTCAATACTATGCTCAACCAATAAATCCACAAATGGAACTAATGCCTTGCGTACACGTGTTGCTTCCACAACACTGCTCATATGGGGAATATAGTAAAAACTGACATTCATGCTGCCATTTGCTGCAATAAATCCTGCTTGAGACTGGAAAGAAGCCTGAGACTTTTCGCCTGAATGTGTCCCTTGATTTGCATGTTGTGTTATTTGCTGCTCTTGTTGTTCTAAAGCCATTTATGCACCATGAATGACTCAAAAAAGATACTGCAAGTATAAACCAACAGTATCTCAGCGAAGTGACATTTTAGACAGAGTATCAGAACTTTAACGTAAGCCCCACAGCATATAGCCCGCCTTGCTCATGCCCTGAAGCCATTTGCCATGCAGTTTGCTTTTTACCTTTATGATAGGCATAAGCAAGGTCAATAAATGGCATGACTTTTTTATTGATTTCATAGCGAATCTGCGCGCCTGTTTGCAGTTTGGACACACCTGATTTTTGTGCATATTTTGATTGATCATTTAAAACCAGATCCGCATTGAAATAAGGCTGTGCAATCCATTTCTGGGTAAACAGCACATCACGGCTGGTTTCCAGACTGAACTGCCAGCGTTGATCGTGTCCTGCATAGAGATAGGCTTCGGTTTCAAAGAAATAGGGAGCCAAACCATGTACGCCGACTACGGCGCTCCACTGGCTTTTATCCTGTTGCTGTTCAGGTTGATATTGATGGCGAGCACCCACCTGTACATCCCAAAAGTCAGCAATACTACGGCTATATAAAGCCATTGCATCGGTTTTTGTCTGCTGGGATTCTGCCTTTTCCACATGCGCCTTGATGAAAATCTTGTTTTCATCTGTGCCTATCCAAGTTTTCAGTTTACTGCTAGCACTGCCCCGACCATGATCATCCACTGTCCATGCGTTTTCCAGAGTGGTGGCCTGATACATCTGCCCACCATGTTCACGGTGATGATTATGCGGTGTATGGTCAAGCTCTGCCCTTACAGGAACACTTTGATGTTGCTGATGCTGCATCGCTGATGATGCATCCATTTGCATAACGGGCTGTTCATCTGTCATGTGATTATGTTCTTCATGTGCATAAGTCACGGCGCTCAGGCAGCACATCATTCCACCCATCAACAATAAGGGTACATGGCGTTTCATTTCAGGAGTTAGCTTAATGATGTACATGGCTTTCTCCTTGAGAAGACTGAACAGGCGTTTGCATCGGCGTTTTTGTGTCATCAACATTTGCTACGATCAGCTTGCTCATCATACCTGCACTCATATGGTATAGCAGGTGGCAATGAATTGCCCATTCGCCCAACTCATCCGCAGTCAGCATGGCGGTCACTGTCTTGCCTGGCGGTACGATTATTGTGTGCTTGTTTGGCATGTCCTGTGCAGACTGGCCATTTTCCAGTTGCATAAACATGCCATGCAGATGCATCGGATGCGCCATCATGCTGTCATTGATAAATTTTAGGCGGATACGTTCACCAAAGCGCACCTTTAAGGGTTCAAAGTCCTTGTCACTGAACTTCTTGCCATCAATCGTCCAGATATAACGCTCCATCGTACCGCCAAGACGGATCAGCAACTCTCTTTCAGCAGGACGGGTATCAGCTTGGGGGGTTAATGATTTTAGGTCAGCATACTGCAACGCCTTATGCCCTGCTGGTGTGGAGGCATTGGCCCAACCCTGTACGGTATCAGGCTGATCTTTTTCAGAAGATGCCATAGATTGGTGCTGGCTATGCTCAGACATTGCTGATGCTGACATCTGCATCTGGTCATGTGAATGATGTTCCATGTTCATTTGCTGATGCGAGCCATGATCCATTTTGCCCATATCCATTTGCCCATGTCCCATATCATCCATGGTCAATAGTGCACGCGGACGGGCTTTCGGCATTTCAAGCTTTTGCTGTTTTGGAAACATTTCGTTTTGCAGGGATGCAATCGCAAAACCAGCGCGGTCAATCGACTCTGCCTGAACTTGATAATATGCCTGCATTGGCTCCACTATCACATCATAGGTTTCTGCCGCACCAATCCGAAATTCATCCACTGGTACAGGTTGCACAGGCTGACCATCGGCACTCAGCACCGTCATTTTTAAATCTGGAATACGTACATCAAAAAAAGACATGGCTGAAGCATTGATAAAACGCAGGCGGACTTTCTCACCCGTTTTAAATTTACCTGTCCAGTTTTGTTGTGGCGTTTGACCATTGACTAAAAAGGTATAACCCGTAACATCAGACAAATCGGTTTTAAGCATCCGCATCTGGTTCCACATTGCACGGTCTTGCCAGCTTGCCTTTAAACCTTGCTGTTTGACCTGTTTCCAAACATCGCGCACTGTTTCACGCTGATTTTGATAATACTCGGCGGACTTTTTCAGGTTTGCCATGATCTGGGCACTATCGGATTCATGGAAATCCGACAGCATCACCACATAGTCACGTTGTGCTTTTTCATGTGTGGCAACAGGCTGTTTTCCTTTTGGATAAATCACCAGCGGACCATATAAACCGTCCTGTTCCTGCCCTTTACTATGGGCGTGATACCAGTAAGTTCCGTTTTGGCGCACCTTGAAACGATAGGTAAAATCACCCTTTGGCTGAATACCCTGAAAGCCATTAAAACCAGGTACACCATCCATCAATCCAGGTAACAACAGCCCATGCCAATGCAGGGAGGTGTCCTGATCCTTGAGTTGGTTATGCACATGGATGACCGCCTCGTCACCCTCTTCAAACTCCAGAAGCGGAGCAATAAACTTGCCATTAACTGTCATTCGTTTAACAGGTTTCCCTGTTAAGTTGACCATGCCCTGACTGATATTCAGGTGATATTCCTTGATTGCAGCCCAACTATCAGGGGCAAGCAATAGGCTCAAACTGGCAACAACGCCAGCATATAATTTTGAAGACTTGACATCCTCCCCGACCT
>NZ_DDAH01000247.1:5276-6442 GCF_002333245.1 Acinetobacter sp. UBA2063 | reverse complement strand
GCGGCACATAATAATGATGCGGAAGTTGCATCACTCATTTCCACCCTTGCAACCGAACCCAATATTGATCCCACCAAGAAAGCACAGGCATTTGAGTTTCTCTGTTTAAGCCATACCTTTCTCAGTTATATCGCGGCCTTGGGTGCGCACCGTGAACGTATTGATGAGCCTGCGATATTAAGCCTGTTGGATCAGGCACTGGATGATATTCAGGGTGCACTGTTACGAGATGAAGTACCTGACCTGTCTTCACAAAATATGCTACAAAGCATACGCGAACGCCTGAGCCGCAATGATGAAAACGACCAGAAATCGCTGATTATTTTGCAGCAGCTCTCCCTGATCCTGAGTATTTTGACCCGTTTAAGTATGTTGAAACAGAGTTTAAGCTATGAACCCCATGAAGATGGGACCGAGTTTGCTTCACTTTAGGGGCTATTGGTATTTTAATCGTCCCTATGATTCGCTATTGGCCTAATATCTTTGCATGCCAATCAATGATAAACTTAACCCAGTTCTAAACTCATTTTTTAAACTATGACCGCCAAAACGCTATACGCTTATACGCTACAACCCGTTCCCTACGAAGTTTCTGAACAAGAACAACGTCAAGCCCAACTTATGATTTGGCGTGGTACCAATAAGTTCAGCCGCAAGGCCTGGCTGATTATGATTGCACTTGTGGTGCTTTCACTGGTTACAGCAGGCCTGATCAAGTATTACTCCACCTACTCAACCGCGATTTGCTGGGTGGTGATCATTGGTGTGGTACTGTTCTACCTCATCAAGAAGTTTGGTCTGGAATGGTATGTGAAACGTAAAATGAACGAATTTCCTGTACAGGAAATCAAGGGGATTCGTTTAGGTGTACAGCCCCACGGGATTGTGATGCGCCAGAAAATGGGACTTCAGGAAGGTACAGCGACCATCGGCTGGAAAGACATTTACGAATGGTACAATACCCCTGATTTTATTTTGGTTAATTTCAAGGTAAAGACACCAAAAGGCGAAGTTCAGCAAGGTGCCTATATCCTGCCAAAACGCATGGATTCAAAGAATTTCTCATTTAATACAGTACGCAAGCACTTAAAAGAGACAGTTGGTGAGGCTAAACCGTTGTAATCGGATACGGTCATCAGCAATATAAAACAACCCAGCCCAAGCTG
>NZ_DDAH01000247.1:1967-5137 GCF_002333245.1 Acinetobacter sp. UBA2063 | reverse complement strand
ACCAAGCTGGGTTTTTTCTTAAAATGGCACTTCCCTCGTTTAGGTTTAAGCCAGATTTAAATCACTTAATTTGAAAATAAGAATCAAAATCAATATTATCTACAAAATCCTTATTCTATTCTTATTATTGGGTTATATTTACAGAAACTTCTTCATCTTTCCATTTTTTCCCATGTTTAAAAAAGTATTCTTCCAAATCCACTGGTTTTTAGGGATTACGGCTGGTTTAATCCTCTCCATCATGGGAGTGACAGGAGCCATTTACTCCTACGATCAACAAATCTTAAAAATGATTAATCAGCAAAGTTATGTGGTACAAGCCGCAACAACTCCCAAGCTGACACCAGCGCAACTTTATCAGCATTTCAACCAGCAACAACCTGAGATTAAGATCAACAGCATCACCCTCTCTGCTGACCCTACCGCATCCTCTACAGTCAATATCAAGAAAGATGGCGAACGGCGTGGCTATAACATGATGGTCAATCCCTATACTGCCGAGGTTCTGCCTGAGATCAAGGGACAGGAGTTTTTTCAGTTTATTCAGCGTTTGCACCGTTATCTAACGATGGGTGATTTTGGCAAACAGTTGACAGGTGCCTCTGCGTTGATGCTGATTTTCTTTGTATTGAGTGGACTTTATCTGCGTTTTCCGAAGAAACACTCTTTTAAACAATGGTTTTTTATCAAGCCCAAGCTGAAAGGCCGTAATTTTATCTGGAATTTACATGCCGTTGTGGGCACTTGGGCGGCGGTGTTCTACCTGTTGTTTGCATGTACAGGCTTATACTGGTCGTATGACTGGTGGCGTGCAGGCATGTTCAAGGTGATGGGAGTCGAACAGCCACAACGCAAAGAGCATGACAATGAGGCTGGCCAAGCCAAGCAACCTGAATTATCAAAACAACAGATCAATACAATTCTTGAGCAGACATGGACAAACGTCAATGCACAGATTGGCGGCAAATACTCTGCCCTCACCCTAAATATTCCCAAGCATGATGACGCAAAGCTAGAGCTATCATTCGTTGACCATATTCCACAGCATGAACGTGCACGCAATCAGGCTGTCTATAACTATCAGCAGCAAAAAATTGAAAAATTAGAATTATATGAAGATAAAAAGCTTAATGAGAAAATCATGAGCAGCATGCTACCTGTGCATCGGGGTAGTTTCTTTGGTTCGACCTACCAGTTTATTGCCTTGCTGGCCTCTCTCAGCATGCCTTTATTCTTTGTGACAGGCTGGATGCTGTACCTCAAACGCCGTCAACAGAAGAAACTGACTTTGGCAGCGCGTCAATCCCAAACATCACAACAGGTCGATCCAAATGCAAAACCATGGTTGATTACTTATGCGTCTCAAACAGGTGTTGCTGAACAGTTGGCTTGGCGCACCGCCACCAGCCTACAGGAGGCACAGCAGCCGACTGTAGTGAAACCCATTCAGCAACTTACCGAGCAGGACTTACAGCAGGCGCAGCAGGTTCTATTCGTGGTCAGCACCTATGGCACAGGTGAAGCACCCGACCTGGCAACAGGGTTCTGTAAAAAGCTCATGCAACAGAGGCCTAACCTCGGTCACATGCAATATGCGGTATTGGCGCTCGGTTCCAGAGAATATCCAGACAGTTACTGTAGTTTTGGCTATGCAGTTGATAAGTGGTTAAAACAATGCAATGCGGAGGCATTTTTCGAGTTAATCGAAGTGGACAATGCAAATGCCAATGACATTCAACGCTGGAATCAAGCCTTGTCTGCGGTGACTCAGCATGAACTGCATGCCATGAATATTGAAAAGGTCTTCGATCAATGGACACTCAGTAAACGCCATGTACTTAATCCAAATAGTTTGGGACAGGCAGCCTATAATATTGAACTGACAGCACCTTATGACATTAGCTGGCATGCGGGAGATATTGCCGAGATTCAACCAGCCAATAGTATGGCTGAGATTGAAGCCTTTCTGGCCAAGCATCAAATTCCTGCCAACATTCAGGTTGCTTCACTCAAACAACCGATTGAACAATGGCTGTGGAATAAAAACCTACGCACTGAGATTCAGCCATTTACCAAGCTTGAGGAACTGCTGCAACAACTTCCTACCCTGCCAACACGGGAATACTCGATTGCCAGCATCCCGTCACAGCAAGTTCTACGATTGGTGGTGCGTCAACAACGTGATGAAAATGGCCAATTAGGACTGGGTTCAGGCTGGCTCACCGAGTTTGCATCCTTAAAGCAAACCATTGCCTTACGCATTCGTAGCAATGAATCTTTCCATTTGATTGATGACAACCGCCCTATTATCTGTATCGGCAATGGTACAGGCATTGCAGGACTAATGGGCCTGTTACAGCAGCGTAACCGTCAGAATTACACCGCCAACTGGCTGATCTTTGGTGAACGCCAACGCGAACATGATTTCTTCTATCAGGAAACGATTGAAGCATGGAAAAATATGGGCACGCTCAAACGCCTTGATCTGGCTTTTTCCAGAGATCAGGCGCAGCGCATCTATGTACAGGATATCGTGCGTGAACAGGCTGATGAGTTAATTAGCTGGCTAGACCAGGGTGCGGTCATTTATGTCTGTGGTAGTATTGATGGCATGGCTTCAGGTGTAGATCAGGCACTTACCGATATCCTAGGTGAAGAAAAAGTGGATGCACTTCGTCAGGCAGGACGTTATCGTCGGGATGTCTATTAACTCGTAGTTCACTGTCCTCCAAGAACAACGGGTGTTTTCACACCCGTTTTTTATACAACAGCATCAAAATTTGCCTTTCGCCTAAATTTGCATACACTTAACACGATTCAAATCGACCACAATTCAAATGATGCAACTCAGTTCATGGCTTCGTCTCTTATTTGCCCTTGTCGGTTCAGTCCTGTTCATTGATGGTGCGGTGCTGATCGCATTTAAAAAGATTCATATTGGGACAGTGCTTCCACTGCTGCTTGGCCTTTTTTTCTGTGTATATGCGTTCTTTTATTATCATATTGAACGTTTCTTTTTCTATCATTTCCGCCTACATTCCATTTGGCGCTTTGGCTGGTTATGCTTCTGGATCTGGTTGATTAGCTTAGGCTATTTTTTTAATTATCTGGCAGAGAACAATGCAAAAACCCAGACCATACCCCCAGTATGGGCAATTATTGTGTTGGGT
>NZ_DDAH01000247.1:346-1776 GCF_002333245.1 Acinetobacter sp. UBA2063 | reverse complement strand
AGTACGGGCAATTATTGTGTTGGGTAGTGGTGTTGAAAATGGGCAGCCATCCGCCACCCTTGCCAAGCGACTTGATCGAGCTGCACCAGTGGCCCTGGCCCAACCTGATGCCAAACTGGTTTTGACAGGAGGTATTGATTTTGGTGAAACCCAAAGTGAGGCTGAGGTGATGTCCAGCTATCTACAGCAGAAGCACCATATTCCCGCCTCGCAAATACTTTTGGAGGATAAGAGCACCAGCACTGAGCTGAATCTTCAAAATAGTCAGCCTTTGTTGCAGGCACAACACATTAATATCCAGCAACCAATTGCAATCGTGACCAGTGATTTCCATACACTGCGGGCGGCCGCAATTGCGCGAAAACAGGGATATCGCCATATCAGCATGCTGGGTGCCACCACACCTTTAGCCACACGTTATAATGCATGGCTAAGGGAGTATTTTGCCTACGCAAGTGGCTGGTTACTGGATGAGTATTGACAGGGTTATCCCTATCAATTTTATCTTATTGCTTATTGATGCAGGCGAATGTCCCGTGGTAACGGCAACTGCAACTCAGCAAAAACCTCTGGGCGCTGCAAATAGAGCTGATACAGAAAATTCTTAATATCCAATAATAATGAATCAGGGCTAACCAGTAGGTTATTCCCCTCAGGCGTTAGGTCCAGAGAAAGTATGGTGTTATTTTCCTTTAAAAAAGGAATCATCTTTTCAATGAATGCCATCAAGGGCAATTCTTGAACCTCGTAATTGGCCCAATTGTCCTTGATCAGTAATTTTGCCATTCCCTTGTTCTGCCAAATAGACATGGCATGCTGTCCTGTTGGCGTTGCACATAGTGCCCAACCCTCATGATACAGGGCAACCACACGACGCTGGACAATAATATTTTCAATAAACTGGCGATAAAGCTGTTTAGGCGGTGAATTGGATATCGTAGTTTGAGATTTCGACGCAGCCTTGCGTTGATATGGATTTTTCATAATAAATGACTTCAATATTAGAATGATTATCGCGGCACATGATAAATCAAGCTTGAAGTGATTACAATGAATTGATTTTTAAGATGATGGGATATGGTGGGCGCTGACGGGATCGAACCGCCGACATTCTGCTTGTAAGGCAGACGCTCTACCAACTGAGCTAAGCGCCCTGAACGAAGATAAACAAAGCAAAGCTTTGTCCGAGTGCAAGAAAAAAATCTTTAATTTTTCTAATTAACTCTCGTTTCAGAGAAGCAAGTATAAACATACTTGTTAAAACAAACATTTTCTTAAACAGGGAGCCAAGAAAATGGCGCAGCGGACGGGGCTCGAACCCGCGACCCTCGGCGTGACAGGCCGATATTCTAACCAACTGAACTACCGCTGCACTGCTGTACTTCTTTTCAGAAGTCAATATCAAAAATTATGGTGGGCGCTGACGGGAT
>NZ_DDAH01000247.1:0-187 GCF_002333245.1 Acinetobacter sp. UBA2063 | reverse complement strand
CAACTGAGCTAAGCGCCCTGAGTGAGGATAAGCAAAACACTGTTTTGCCCGAACGCAAGAAAAAAATCTATGATTTTTTTTACGAGCTTCGACTCATTATCCCAACAAGACAAACAAAGTACTTAATCTTGTATTCTAGGATATTCTCAATCCTGCAAATTTAAATTGGCGCAGCGGACGGGGCTCG
>NZ_DDAH01000093.1:32210-33343 GCF_002333245.1 Acinetobacter sp. UBA2063 | reverse complement strand
TTGACTGTGGCTTAGATGCCAAAGGTATTTTACTTTCAATAGAACAAGCTTGGTTATAGATCGCTAACGCTTTGTAAATTAGAAAATAATCTTTCGCAAACATTTTTTACCTAAAAGCCCTTATATTTGATAGAATATAGGGGCTTTTATGCATTATTCTTTGTCAAAATCTTCAAATTTGTAGTGGGTGTTCAATGGAACCTATGGTGGTTATGGCTGCGCGTGCGGCTCAAACAGTTGGTCAAGAGCTTTTAAAGGCACATCAAAATCGTCATAAACTCGATTTACAAGTTGAAGAAAAAGGCATTGATGGTCCAGTAACGCGTGTTGACCGTTATATCGAACAACTTACAATTGATACGCTTCGTAAAAGTTATAAAAACCATAGCTTCCTTGGTGAAGAGTTTGGCATGCAAGAAGGTAAAGGTCACGATGCAGATTGGTGCTGGGTGATTGATCCTTTAGATGGTACTCAAAACTTTATCAACGGTTTTCCTCATTTCTGTATTTCTATCGCTGTACAACATAAAGGCGTAACTCAGCACGGTGTGATCTACGATCCAGTGCGTGATGAATTATTCTCTGCAAGTCGTGGCCGTGGTGCAGTCATGAATCAACGCCGTATCCGTGTCAATGTTAAAGACTCTTTAGAAAACACATTCCTTGCGGTAGGTCATCCTTATCGTGCGAAACGTAATGGTGAAATCGTATCTTATGCAGAACAGCATTTCGCTTCTTTGTTGGCTGTAACTAAATCAGGCGCGCAAATCCGTCGTGGTGGCTCTGCTGCTTTAGATTTAGCTTATGTCGCTGCAGGTCGTTTTGATGGTTTCTTTGAACTTGGTTTAAAACCGTGGGATATTGCCGCGGGTGAGTTGATTGTAAAGGAAGCGGGCGGCGCAGTCGTTGATGCACGTGGTGGTAATGAGTCATTTGACAATGGTCAGGTGATTGCCTGTTCACTCAAGATGTTAAAACCGTTGATGCAGGCGGTTGTTCCAGCTTGGGGTGAAGCTGCAAAATAATTTGTAGATTACTAAAAAGACCCTCAATATTTGAGGGTTTTTTATAAGGACTTGAGAATAATTAAAGAGTTATCTTGGTCATGATTTCTTTAGCAATCGGTCAGATAC
>NZ_DDAH01000093.1:26285-32051 GCF_002333245.1 Acinetobacter sp. UBA2063 | reverse complement strand
AATCGGTCAGATACAAATAATAAAGGTGATTCAATAGAAAAACCTATTAAAAAAGGTGACTTTTAAAATTATTCTGCTATAATCCGCCCACGCACTTAAATTCCAGTTCATTACCTGAACATTCAGTTCTATTCATATTATGCGCTCGCTGTCCATAGAGAGGACCACATCTTGCGCCCAAATCGCTTAGCGATTCTTCAGGTTGAGGCAGTAATCAAGCGTGCGTTTAGTCCACATCGTCGTTATTCGGATTGCCACTGAATTGTATTTATATTCAGCTTGAGTCGCTTTGCCGCTTGTTGCCGATGTCTATTTTTTGTATTTATTAAAATGGAGCACCCATTAGGGTGAAACTCTCTATGAGCAAAACTTTTGCCGAATTTTCTTTACACGAAACCTTACAACAAGCGCTTGAAGGTTTAGGTTTTACCACACCAACTCCTGTGCAAGAACAAGCGATTCCCGCTGCTTTAGCAGGTAAAGATTTATTAGTTTCAAGCCAGACTGGTTCTGGTAAAACAGCTGCATTCTTACTCCCTACATTGAATGCTTTAGCTGGCGAAGAAGCTTTTGTTTCGTTTAAAGACCGTATGAAAGCCGTAACACAACCCACTATTTTGGTTATTTCTCCTACACGTGAATTGGCTCAACAAGTTAGCCAAGATGCGATTGCATTTGTACGTCACATGAAAGGTGTTCGTATTGCTGCAATTATGGGTGGTATGCCTTTTGGTAAGCAAATTCAACAGCTTAAAGGCGCTCAGGTTGTTGTCGCGACTCCAGGTCGTTTACTTGACCTTGTAAACCGTCGTCAAATTAAACTTGATAAAGTTGAATCATTAATTGTTGATGAAGCTGACCGTATGCTTGATCTAGGTTTCTCTGAAGACTTAGAAGCAATTGGTGAATTAGCTGCAAACCGTAAACAAACATTGATGTTCTCTGCAACATTTGCAGATCGTATTATTCGTCTTGCTGAGCGTATGATGAATGATCCACAACGTATTGCAATCGAAACTGGTCACAGCACCAATACTGATGTAACGCAAACATTACATTGGACTGATGGTTTCGAACACAAGAAAAAATTACTTACGCATTGGTTATCTGACGAATCAGTAGATCAAGCTGTTGTATTCGCAAGCACGCAAGAAGATACAGATATGCTTGCTGAAGAATTGGCTGAAGCAGGTCACTCGGTTGTTGCGCTACATGGTGCAATGCCTCAAACCGTTCGTAACCGTCGTTTACGTAGTATTCGTGAAGGCCGTGCAAAAATCCTGGTGGCGACTGACGTTGCAGCGCGTGGTTTAGACGTACCAACAATTTCACACGTAATCAACTTCGGTTTACCGATGAAAAATGAAGACTATGTACACCGTATTGGTCGTACAGGTCGTGCGGGTCGTACAGGTCAAGCTGTTACTTTGGCAACTTACCGTGAGCGTGGCAAAATCCGTGCTTTAGAAGATTATTTAGATGCACGTTTAAATGTATCTGAAATCGAAGGTTTAGAGCCATCTCCACCTCCTGCTCGTTCAGGTCGTGATGGTGGTGGTCGTGGTCGTGATGGCGGTGGTCGTAGCCGTGGTGGTCGTGATGGCGGCGGTCGTGGTGGTTTTGGTGGTGGTCGTCGTTTTGAAGGTGAAAGTAACTTTAAGCGTCGTGAAGGCGGTGATGATCGTCCACGTCGTAGCTTTGATGACAAACCTCGTGGTGAGCGTCCAGCGTTTGCTGGTGAAGACCGCCCACGTCGCGAGTTTAATTCTGATCGCCCACGCCGTGAAGGCGGTTTTGAAGACCGTCCAAAGCGTAGCTTTGGTGGTGAAGAGCGTCCACGCCGCGAGTTCAATTCTGACCGTCCACGCCGTGAGGGTGGTTTTAACGATAAACCACGTTTTGACGCGAATGATGACAACCGTGGCAACCGCGTAGACTATAAACCACGCCGTGAGGGTGGTTTTAGCGACCGTCCAAAACGTGATTTTGGTGATCGTCCACAACGTGAGGGTGGTTTCGGTGACCGTCCAAAACGTGATTTTGGTGATCGTCCACAACGCGAGGGTGGCTTCGGCGACCGTCCAAAGCGCGATTTTGGTGATCGTCCACAACGTGAGGGTGGTTTCAGTGACCGTCCAAAACGTAGTTTCGGTGGTGAAGATCGCCCAAAACGTAGTTTCGGTGGTGAAGATCGCCCAAAACGTAGTTTCGGTGGTGAAGACCGTCCAAAGCGTAGTTTCGGTGGTGAAGACCGTCCAAAGCGTGATTTTGGTGATCGTCCAGCACGTGAAAGTGGCTTCGGTGGTGACCGTCGTCGCAAAAACGATTTTTAATCGTTAAAAACCGATGAAAAGAAGAAGCCAGTTGTAAAACTGGCTTTTTTGTTTGGGATTAGTCAGGTAAAATTGTTAAAATGTGTGCTAATTCAAATTTTGCATAAGAAATAAAAAAGGCTTAATCAAATCAAAAGTCTTTTGAGTCAAATGTGGTTTTTCATATGAAATGATGGACTGCCATTCCTTTTTGTCATTTTGATGCTGTGTAATGGCCTGTTTTTCGCCTATGCACTTTTTGATGCCAATCACGCCGATTCCGTAAATGTCAATTCCAGCCAAACCACCAGTCAGGTCGTCTCAAAAAATAACTACATAAATTAACAATCTTCATACGTCGCTCATCAAAATAAAAACAACGATTTAGTCTTTCAGTGTATAGTATGCGTGCATAAAAAGTGCAGGAATGAATGCCATTATGAATAACAAATCTCCTCTCGATAGCGAAGCCCTAATTGAAGTTAAAAACCTGAGCTTTAATCGAGGAGAACGCGTCATTTATGACGATATCAGCCTTAAAATTCGACGTGGTCAAATTACTGCCATTATGGGACCATCAGGTACAGGTAAGACCACTCTATTGCGTTTGATTGGTGGACAACTGAGCCCCGATCAGGGCGAAGTTTTGCTGGATGGCAAAAATATTGCTGCAATGTCACGTCATGAATTATTCGCTGCGCGTGCCCGTATGGGCATGTTATTCCAGAGTGGTGCGCTGTTTACCGATATGTCGGTCTATGAAAATGTGGCATTCCCGATTCGTGCACATACCAAATTGCCAGAACACCTCATCTCAGAACTGGTGGCATTAAAACTTGAATCCGTCGGTTTACGTGGGGCTGAGCAGTTGATGCCAACTGAGCTTTCGGGTGGTATGAACCGCCGTGTGGCTTTGGCACGTGCCATTGCACTTGATCCTGAACTGATCATGTATGACGAACCCTTTGCAGGACAGGACCCGATAGTGATGGGGGTGCTTACCCGTTTAATCCGTTCCCTGCGTGAAGCGTTGGATTTAACGACCATTGTTGTCTCACATGATGTCTCAGAGACACTGTCGATTGCTGACTATATTTATGTGGTGGCGGAAGGTAAAATTCAGGGTGAAGGTTCACCTGAACAATTAAAAAATCACGCATCACCATTTGTGCGCCAGTTTTTAACAGGTTCGGTTGAGGGACCTGTCGAATATCAATTTACTCACCAAGCATATTTAGATAACGAGGTTCGTCCATGAATGCGATTGCCTGGCTAGGTAGACTCGTTATTGAGCGAATAAAGGGAATTGGTGCTGCGGCACTGATGCTGCTGCAAGTTTTATTTTCCATGCCATCTAAAGGTGGCTTTCAGCGTTTTGTGTACCAGATGTATCGTGTTGGGGTGATGTCCCTGCTGATTATCGCAGTTTCAGGCTTGTTTATTGGTGCTGTTCTTGGCTTGCAGATGTATAGCATTCTGGTCACCTTTGGCAGTGAGGCGATGCTGGGTACAGCAATTTCACTGACACTATTACGTGAACTGGCATCTGTGGTGGCTGCCTTGCTGTTCGCAGGCCGTGCAGGTTCAGCATTGACCGCTGAAATTGGTTCCATGAAGCAGAGTGAACAGCTTGCCAGTATGGAAATGATCGGGGTTGATCCACTTCGTCAAATTGTTTCCCCACGTTTATGGGCAGGGATTGTCAGTCTGCCAATGCTCACCGTGATTTTTGCAACCATTGGCATTATTGGCGGCAAGATGGTGGGTGTTGATTTCTTGGGCGCTGATGAAGGTTCATTCTGGAGTGGTATGCAAAGCAGCGTGCAGTTCTGGCATGATATTTTCAATGGCACCATTATTAAAAGTATTGTATTTGCCCTGATTTGTACATGGGTAGCGGTCTATCAGGGCTATGCCTGTGACCCGACACCTGAAGGTATCGCGACTGCAATGACCAGAACGGTCGTATATTCTTCACTTTGTGTATTAGGTTTTGATTTCGTGTTGACTGCGGTCATGTTCGGAGGGATTTAATGAAATCACGTACTAGTGAGCTGGCCGTAGGTATTTTTGTCATTATCTTCGGTATCGCTCTATTTTTTCTTGCGATGAAGGTCAGTGGCTTGGTGGGTACCAATTTACGTGACAGCTACAGCATGACAGCGCAGTTTGATAATGTGAATGGTTTAAAACCACGTGCCAAGGTAACCATGAGTGGTGTTACCATTGGTCGTGTAGAATCCATTACCCTTGATCCAGTGTCACGTCTGGCAACAGTCAAGTTTGACCTTGATGGTAAGTTGACCAGCTTTAGTCCAGAGCAACTCAAGGAAGTGCAAAAGAACGCACTTGAAGAATTGCGCTACAGTGCTGACTATGAGCAGGCCGATGCCGCGAAACAAAAAGAAATGGAACAGCAACTCATCCGCAACATGACCTCCATCACCAGCCTGGATGAGGATGCTTATATTATGGTTGCAACCAATGGTCTTCTGGGTGAGAAATATTTGAAAGTGGTGCCAGGTGGTGGTGTGAACTACCTTAAACGTGGTGACGTGGTTTCAAATACCCAGGGTACGATGGATTTAGAAGATTTGATTAGCAAATTTATTACAGGTGGTGCTGGTAAAGCCACAACTGGATCAACCGCAACAGAGGGTTCAAATTCGCAGCCAGCCGCTGCTGAAGCAGAACCATCTTTCGCTGAGTAATATAGGTTAGGAGATTGTCCGTGAACACATTATTGAAACAAACGCTAACAGCAAGCGTATTATCGGCTATGCTTGCAACCACAGCATTTGCAGCACCAACAGAAACTCCACCTGATTTTGTCAAGCGTGTTGCTGATGGGCTGATTACCCGTTTAAAAGCAGATCATGCGAAATTACAGAATAACCCAGCTTTGGTAAGAACGATTATTCGTCAAAATCTTGACCCCTATGTAGACTCACAGGCGTTTACACGTATTGTGTTGGGTACTTATGCCAATAACCAATATACCAATGCTGCACAGCGTGCCCAGTTTGAAAAGAATTTCCGTGAAGTGATCATTGAAAACTATGGTAGTGCTTTCGCGAAATATACCAATCAAAGCTACACCATGCGTCCTTATAAAGCGTCAAACAGTAAAAACCCTGTGGTCACTTTAGACTTCCTGCACAATGGTGAAAAGATTCCTGTGTCGTTCCAGTTAACCGACAAGGGCGATCAGTGGAAAGTACGTAATATCAATGTGTCTGGCATTGACCTTGGTTTACAGTTCCGTAACCAGTTTGCGGCAACGGTTCAGCGTAATGGTGGTGATATCAATAAGGCGATTGCAACATTTAAACCAGATGCAGATGCTGCCGTAAGCAAAAAATAAGGTGGTAACGGGTGATTGAGTATATTGACCAGCAGTTAGTCGTTTGCAAGACGATTAACTTTGAAAATGCGGAACAGGTTTATCAGGCTG
>NZ_DDAH01000093.1:0-26145 GCF_002333245.1 Acinetobacter sp. UBA2063 | reverse complement strand
CTTGAAAATGGTAATACCTTATCTTTGGCGGTATTGGTGCAGTGGTTGCGTCAGACACCTGAAAATAAAGGGATGCATTTTAAAAATGTGTCTGAGAAGATGTTGAAAATCATCCAAGCCTGTCATTTGCAAGATGATTTGAAATTGATTTGAAAAAAGTCTTGTAATAAAAAAGCACCGCAAGGTGCTTTTTTATTAAATCCATTTCTTCCAGCGGAAATAAAGTGTTGGTCCAGTTAAAAATGTTAAAACCAATGTAATCACAATCCAAAAGCTTGTATCCCCTTGCGCAAAAGGCAAAACATCGGTGTTCATGCCATAAATACTGGCAATTAACATCGGTGGCGCAAGCATACTTGGTAAAATTGAGAAACGTTTAAAGGTCTCATTCATTTCAGTATTTGCAAAACCAGTGGTGATATCGAGTAAGAATTTAAGTTTTTGAAACAGGAACGCATTATGTTCTAGTAAAGAACGAACATCCTCACTCATTTCTCGAATATCTGCATCATATATATGGCTACCCAAGGCGCGAGGACGTGACAGAAAAGACAACACACGACGTAAGTCTGTAAGACAGAGTTGTGCTTTTCCCAACATATCTTCTTGATGCGCGAGGTTTGTGATCATGTCGTCAAGATCAAGAATTTGTTCACGGTGATGATCATTCAGGACTTCTGCAGAATACTCTTCGAGATAACGGTGGGTGTCTTCTAAGATATCTGAAAGTTCATCTAGTTTAGCTTCCAATAAGCCCAATAAAATCCAAACAGGATCTTTATAATCCATTTCATAATCATTACGTCTCGCTCTTGCTCGAAATGCTCGAAATGCGACTAATTTTTCACCACGGAGTGTGATGAGTCGGTTTTTCTCAAGCAAGAAAGCAACTGTATGTACGGTTGCTGCAAGGGTATTTTCAAGATCTTCTTGTTCTCGATCTGATTGGAAATTTTTATTCTTGGTGAGAAAGTAAGTGCTGATATGTAAAATACTTTCATCATCACGATAAAAACGTGCTGATGAGGAAATGTCTTCAAGTGATTTTAGGGTGGGTAGATTGCGATCGTAGGCCTCGAGAACCCATTGTTGTTCTTCTTGGGAGGGCGCAATTAGGTCAATCCAAACCAACTCTGGGTGTAGATCAAATCCACCATTGATTGTTGCATCTTCTAGACTACCGCGCTCTGTGGCATAAAAGGCTTCAAGCATGTCTTTTTTCCTCGCGCAGTCAATATAAGGCCTTCTGCATTTTACAGAAAGTCAGCGTGTATTTTAGACAAGGATGAAACGAAAAACACTTGCCTAAACGTTATTTTGTTAAAAATCTTGTTACATAGTCTACTTTAGCAGCATGACAGTTATATAAAACGGTTTTAATTGTATAAATTCTATTTGGATGATCAGTCCACAATATTGGCACCACTGACTAAAGAGGTGGTGATTCCATGGTGTCAGCAAAACCTTGTAAGCTAGACTCACGATGTTGTGCGGCCGCCAAACACACACTATAGATTTGTTGGCAGCCGATTTGTTCCAATGCCTGTGACAAGGCGGTAATGGAACTTCCCGTAGTCACCACATCATCCACAATCAGCACTTTTCGATAGCGGATTTTTCCTGATGGATTGCTAATAAATTGCTGCTCAATGTCTTCCAGCCTCTCCAGACGCGAAAAGCCTTTTTGTGAGTGTTGTGCCAGACGTTGTACAGGCTGCCAGACAGGAATATTCAGGTTATGTGCCAGTGCTTTGGCCAGTAACAGGGTTTGGTTAAAACCTCGCTCTACCAAACGATCTGTGGAAATTGGCATTGGCACAATGGCCTGAACTCT
Organism: Acinetobacter sp. UBA2063; assembly: GCF_002333245.1. Taxonomy (NCBI): domain Bacteria; kingdom Pseudomonadati; phylum Pseudomonadota; class Gammaproteobacteria; order Moraxellales; family Moraxellaceae; genus Acinetobacter; species Acinetobacter sp. UBA2063. Next base: position 24,311 of record NZ_DDAH01000093.1, on the reverse strand, counting down.
GGGAAGTTTGAGTTGTAGCAACAGGCCATTCAATAAACGTTGATGATGCAGTTTTTGCTCATATTTAAACTGTTGAATAATGCGGTCAATCGGATATTGATAATGACAGGCAACAAATACCTGTTGCTGGTTACGGGTAATGTGCTGTTTCAACCACGGCAGTTGTTGCCAGCAATTGTGACAAACACCAAAATGCTGTTTGATCCCAATGTCACACAGGCTACATGGCGTGCAATAATCAAAAACCTGTTGGACGGATGTGCCAAGTAATTTAAACATAAGCGTATCTTGGAGCTTCAGGCAACCAGCGTTTGAGCAGGCCGTCAGCATGTTGTGGATAATCCTTGAGGATTTGTGCCGCCACATAATGTGCCTGGCTGAGTAAATGGTCATCACGTTCCAGACGCGCCACGCGAAAGCCGATATCGCCTGTCTGTTTGGTGCCCAGCAACTCACCTGGACCGCGAATTTCAAGATCCTTTTCAGCAATCACAAAGCCGTCATTGCTTTCCCGTAAAATTGAAAGGCGTTCCTGTCCATTCTGTGACAATGGAGTTTTATAGAGTAGGGCGCAGAAACTTGCGGTTGCGCCCCGACCCACCCGCCCACGGAGCTGATGCAGTTGCGACAGCCCCAGCCGTTCTGCATTTTCAATCACCATGATGGATGCATTGGGTACATCCACGCCGACCTCAATCACCGTGGTGGCAATCAGTAATTGTAATTGATTGTCCTTAAAGGCCTGCATAACCGACTGTTTTTCATCTGCTTTCATTTTACCATGCACCAGCCCAATGTTGATGTCTGAAAAACGCTCTTTAATTTCCTGATAGGTGGCCTCGGCCGCCTGTGCATCCAGCGTTTCAGACTGTTCAACCAGCGTACAGACCCAATAGGCCTGCTTGCCCTCCCGACAATTGCTTGCGATACGTTGCAGAACCTGCTCGCGCCGATCCAGTGGAATAGTCACTGTTTGAATGGGGGTACGTCCTGGTGGCAGTTCATCAATGATGGAGGTGTCCAGATCACCATAGGCACTCATCGCCAGCGTGCGAGGAATGGGGGTTGCGGTCATCACCAGCTGATGCGGCGTGAACTGGTCTGCACCTTTGTTGCGTAGAGCAAGCCGTTGATCAACCCCAAAACGGTGCTGCTCATCAATAATCACCAGACCGAGTTTGGAAAACTCGACATTGTCCTGAAACAGTGCATGAGTGCCCACAATCAGCTGCGCATGACCTTGCTTGATCTGTTGTTCGGCCTGAGCACGTGCCTTACCTTTCTGTTTGCCTGACAGCCATGCCACCTCAATGCCCAACGGTTCAAACCAGCGTTTAAAGTTTAAGTAGTGCTGCTCGGCAAGAATCTCCGTCGGTGCCATCAAGGCCACCTGCCAGTCCGCTTCCAGCGCATGACAGGCAGCGACTGCAGCAACTAGGGTTTTACCTGCCCCGACATCACCCTGTACCAGACGCAACATTGGCTGATCCTGTTTGAGGTCGTGCAATATTTCTTTGGAAACCCGTTTCTGAGCGTTGGTCATCTGGAATGGCAGACCATCCAGTAAGTGCTTTGCCAAAACCTTGCTGCTGTTAAAACGTGGGGCGGCAATCTGGCGGATATAGGCACGGCGCGTCAACAAACTGACCTGATGGGCAACCAGCTCCTCAAAAATCAGGCGTTGCTGTGCGGGGTGGGACCCCTGATTGAGCTGCAACATATTGGCATCCGTTGGCGGCTCATGGATGTAATGCAGAGCCTCTTTCAACTCATAGCCGTTACTGTATTTTTTAGGCAGCAGTTCAGCTAGCTCATCACTATGGTACTGTAAAGCCTGACGTACATATTCCCGTAGTTTGGGCTGGGTCAGGCCCTCGGTACTTGGGTAGATTGCGGTAAGCTGGGTTTTGGGTAAGGCATTATGTTGCTGGATCACCTGAATTTCAGGGTGATACAGTTCCAGACCGCGTGCACCGACCCGAACCTCGCCAAAAATCCGCAGGCGTTGTCCAATCTTGATGCGGTCGGTCAGACCCTTGTAAATATGATAAAAACGTAAAGTGACCTTGCCAAAATCATCCTGTAGCAATGCCGCCAGTGACTTCTTTTTGCCGGGTGGAAAGTCAACAGACCTGACTTCACCCTCAAGCAGGTAACTGCGCCCAACCACCAACTGATTCATTGGAATAATCGTGCTACGATCTTCATAGTCACGAGGAAGATGAAATAACAAATCATCCGTGCTAAAAATATGAAGCTTTTCTAATAGGGTTGCTGCGGCGGCACCAACACCTTGTAATTGCTGGACTGAAGTCATCTCTATTCAAGGGTGTATATGCATATTTTATTTATTGGTTATGGTAAAACATCTCAGCGCGTTGCTAAACACTTATTTGAGCAAGGTCACCACATTAGCACAATTAGTCGCAGTGCAAAAACAGATTGTTACGCGACACATGCGATACAGGATATTCACCAGCTCGACCTCAGCACATTTGCTCCGATTGATGTGGTCTATGTGCTGCTTGCCCCGTCACAAGCTGGGATTGAGGCCTACCAGCACACCTATGTGGACAGTGTTGAGCCAATCCTCAAGGCCTTAAAGTTACATCCTGTTCAGCGCATCATCATTGTTTCTTCGACACGAGTCTATGGTGAAAATGCAGGGGAGAGGATTGATGATGAGTCATTGATCCAGCCTGCCGATGAGCAGGGCAAGCTGTTACGGAAAATGGAGTTGTTGTGGCAGATGCATTATCCACAGCAGAGCATCATCGTTCGTCCAACAGGGATTTATGGAACATCAGTGGCCCGTCTGCAACGAATGGCTGAGCAAACATCAACCTACCCAGCCATTCATTTGAGTAACCGTATCCATATTGATGATTTGGCAAGGTTTTTGGCTCAACTTATGGATGTGGAGAATGCACAGCCCAGCTATATCGTCACCAATAACATGCCTTTACCCATGCATGAAATCCTGCTCTGGTTCCAGCAACAGCTTGATTTGCCTGCGTTGAGGTTGCTCTCTGAACAGCAGACAGGGAAACGCATTTATGCCACCAGACTGATGGAAATGGATTTTAAATTTGACCATTTGATTTGCTTTAATGACTATGCGGCGGCCTTGTCGGCACATGGCAATCCAGAATAATTCGATCAAACTGCAAGTGTTGTGATGCGGAATATGGCCTTTATTACCATTGGATGTCAGTGTATCTTCAGGATGGCTTGAATGATGCACAGAGTTTGCAGCAAAGTGGGCAAAGGTCAGCGATGAAAAAAATAATATATACAGTGCTTCTCGGATGGATTGCGACAAACAGTTGGGCGAGTGAACAGGTCTGCTGTGTATTTGACCCTGTGGGGACTCAGGGCGATATTAGCCGCAGGTTGCAGGATATTCACCTGTATGCACAGCAAAGTCAGGTCCAGTTGAAATTTAAAACCTTTCAAATCAGCAAGGTTTCCCCCGTTAAACAACAAGAGAATCGGGATTCTTGAAAACAATCCGCCACAACAGGCATTGGTGCAGAGGGCTATGAGGCATTGTTGGCAAAAATCCGTAACCGCTATGTCGATTCAGGTTACTACGATGCCTATTTTATTGACCTGATCAGATGACTGCGTTGTCTGGACGATCTGCAATATCTAAAGTGTCGGAAATAAAAATACCTCAAAGCGAAGTTGCTTTGAGGTATTAATTGCAATATTAAGCTTTTTTACGTTTCAAGCGGCGTTTGGCCTGTTGTGAAGCCATTGCCTCCAGCGCTGTCGCCAGTTCCTCATCACTGAATGTGGTGATGTGCTGCAACATCTGCAAGGTCGCTTCGTCAAGCACCAACTGGGCACCTGCTGCCATTTCACTAAAGTTGTCATCATATTCAATCAAGCCCTGTTCATTATTGCGAATATAATTCTGCTGAGTCAGCACTTTAATAAAGCTTTGGAACAGTGCCTTGTCAAAGAACTCTGGTGAGTTGAACTCGTACAGTACAGACAAACGTTGACCCAATAAATGGCTCAGCTCCTCAACCTGTTTGGTGGAGATATTGCCAGAACCACGCTGGGTAATCAGCGCAAGCGTCATGTAGTAACGTTCCAGGCTCTGTTTCACAGGCAATCCCAAGGTCACAAGTTTCTGGTGTTCTTCGCTATTTGGTGTTGGGCTGAACAGGTTGCCATCATGGTCCTGAAAGATCAGGCCAATCTGTACCAGCGCATTGATGTAGCTATCAATATGCTGTTGCAGTTCAGCTGGCTGCCATTTCATGAACAGTTCAGCTTTCAGGAATGGATACAGGGTACGGATGACGTTGCTTAAATCGGTCTTGTTAATTTTACCGTTGTGCTCAACCAGTGACGCAACCAGTGATGGTAGTACGAAAGCATGCAGGATATTGTTGCGGAAATAGGTGAGCAAGACCGCCTGATTGTCCTCAATTGCAATAATATCGCCCAACACATGCTGTACGCGCTTGATCAGTTTGAGCTTCATGCCATAGGCAATGATTTCCTTGCCCGATAATGAGGTGACTTGAGTGCGCTCATCATAAGGTTGCTGGGTGGCCAGATCACGGTAAATGTCGAGCTGTTTTGCACAAATCTCCTCATCCAGCGTATGTTTTGGCGTTGCCAACAAGATCAGCGAAAGCAGGGAAACAGGGTTGATCACCACCGCACGGTTGATGTTTTCCAGAATCAGGTTGGCTGAGCTTGACACCACACTGGAAATTTCTGCTGGAATTGGCGCATCATTTTTTTCGATCTGAATTTTATCTGCATTATGCTGCTTTAAAATATCATCAAGGAAAACAGGTTCACCAAAATTGACGTGTACCTTGCCAAAAATTCTTTCAATTTTACGTAAAGTTTTGACGATGCCAAAAATTGATTCTGCTTCTTTTGGCTTACCCTGCATCTCACCGACATAAGTTGAACCTTCCATCAGGCGTTCGTAGCCGATATATGTTGGAACAAAAACAATTGGCTTGGCGCGACCGCGTAAATGACCATGAATGGTCATTGCAAGCATGCCTGTCTTCGGTGGTAGCAAGCGACCGGTACGTGAACGACCACCTTCAATGAAGTACTCGATAGGCGTATTGCGTGATAGAATGCTGTATAAATATTCTTTGAGTACAGATGTATATAGTGCATTTCCGCGGAAAGATCGGCGTATGAAAAATGCACCACCTCCACGTAATAACTGACCTACAAAAGGTAGGTTTAGGTTATCACCCGCAGCAATATATGGAATCATCAAGCCACGTTTGTAAATCACATAAGACAGTAATAAATAGTCAATATGGCTACGGTGGCATGGTGTGTAAATAATTTCATAGTCTTTCGCAAGTTCGCGAACTGTACTGAAATTATGAACTTCAACGCCGTCATACAGTTGTGTCCATAATCGTGTTAAAGCCATATCTGCGAAGCGTACTGCTGACGCTGAATAATCAGAAACGATTTCATTGACATAGCCAATTGCGCGGCGTTCTGCCTCAAGCATGCTGATTTTATGCTGAATGCTTTCACGACGGATGGCATCCTGTACATCGGGTGCCTTAATGATAGACTGCATCACGTTGCGGCGGTCTGACAAGTCAGGCCCAAGTACGACTTCGCGTTGCTGGTCTAGGTAGCCATCTAGTGAACTTGCGATATACGTGGCAGGAGAGATGTTTGGATGATGTCTCTTGGCATAATCTACCAGTTCACGCAAGGATTGCGGTGCATGGAACTCTAAATAAGACTCACGACCATGTAGACCAATATTGACCAGTTGTTTGACTGTCCCAGGCGTTGCCCAAGTATCGGAGAACAACAGTTTAAACCATGAATCCTCTTTATCTGGTGAACGTCCCCAAAGTACTGTAACGGGAACTAATTGAACATCTACTTCTTGATTTTGTTCTAATGCTTCGATCAACTGTAGAAGGCGTGGGGGATATGTTTGAGTATTAAAAAAGTTATTTTCATTTTGATGTAAAAATAGAATCGAGTTTTTTTCATGATAAGTTCCAAAACTCATGGCATCTAAAGCTGGCTTTAGATGAAGGCGACGCGTTTCACCATCAACTACCAAAGCATTACTACGTGAATAATTTTGTAGTACATAGCAAATCACTTTATTTGAATCTGGTGTGCTTTGCTCAGTTGTTGTTGATTCTGTAGGAACTTCACCAAGAACATGTGGGGTGACCACAAGGTCAAGTAACTTACTCGAAAGTTGGCGATACATTTGACCAAATCCAGTCTTGGACATTACAGACTCCTAAATCATAATCCTGACAGTAAGCCATGATGAGCACGACATTCTGCGTTATTCTGAGATAAAACGATATGTTATTTTCTGACAAAATATAGCGTATTTGGTAGATTTTATCGTTAAAAATCGTATTTTTAGCGGTTATAAATAAGAATAACGTGACGGACAAATCATTTTATCCTGAGTATATTTATGGGAATTTATGGCACAATCAAGTCAGGTTGCTCATGACGGTTGATCTGAATTGTCCTGACTTTGCCCTGTGCATGAGCTAGAAACAGTGTTTTATTGTGGCACTATAACTGTCCTTATGCCTGGGTTGATTTCTCCTCATTGGTGTTGGAAGGTGGTTACATGAATGCTTTGACTCAAGAACTGGTTGAACTTTTGACTTTGGAAAAGTTGGAAGAACATATTTTCCGAGGCAACAGCCGCAATCTGGTCGGTAAACGGGTATTTGGTGGGCAGGTGCTAGGGCAGGCGTTAAGGGCCGCATCCTATACTACAGATCGTCCAGCACATTCGTTGCATGCTTATTTTTTATATGGTGGTGATGTCGATGCACCGATCATTTATGAAGTTGATCCATTGCGAGATGGTAAAAGTTTTGCAAGTCGACAAGTGCGTGCGATCCAACATGGACGTACAATTTTTTCGGCGATGGTATCTTTTGCCAATCAAGAAGAAGGCTTAAATTATCAACATAAAGAACCAGAGTATCCGAGTCCTGAAGAGCTGAAGTCTGAGAAAGAATTAAAAGAAAGTATGCTCAATTTCGTTCCAGAAAATGCACGCACCAGTTTTATGCGCGAACGTCATGTGGAAATCAGACCAACTCGACCAGTTAATCCTTTTCAGCCGCAGCCTGAAGCACCATATTATGCGCACTACATTCGTACCCATGATCGTATTGCAGAAAATGTTGATGACGTGTCATTACATCAAGCCATCGTTGCATTTTATTCAGACTTTACTTTGATGACCACCGCACTGCGTCCACACGGGTTATCTTGGATTTCGCCAAATTTACAATGTGCAAGCATTGATCACACCATTTATTTCCATCGCCCGTTACGTGCTGATGATTGGATGCTTTACGATATGGAAGCAACGATTAGTGCTAGTTCACGTGGTCTTAATTTTGGACGCATGTGGCAGAATGGTCAGCTGGTATGTAGCACTGTACAAGAGGGGTTAATTCGATTGAGAGAAATTGAAACCCAGTAAATTAGAGCTGAAAAACTCAAATTAAAGCCATCGTTTAGATGGCTTTTTTGTCATAAGGTTGTGAGAAAAATTGCTCGATTCTTCAATATGAGCGTGCCATAGTATCCATAAGCTAAAATATTTTATTAATCAGCATGAATTTAAATACACAAATTCTAATCGCAGCCGTACTGGGTGTTATATATGGGTTCTTCTTAACTTTGTATCCGCAGACTAGTTTTGCTGAACATAGTTTGTATGGGTTGGGGATTTTAAGCAGTATTTTTATTGGTTTACTAAAAATGTTGCTCATCCCACTTATTTTTAGTTCGATCGTTGTAGGTGTTTCAAATTTACAGGCTGGTGGACAATTTGGACGAGTTTGGAAAATTACAGCATTGAGTTGTCTCACGACAACAACCTTAGCTTTGATTTTAGGAATCAGTTGTGCACATCTATTTGAAGTAGGCAAAGGCGTAGATATTCAAATCTTCCAAGAAGCCATGCAAAACCACCAGACGCCAGATACGCTGACGCCTTCAAGCTTTCTGACCAGTTTTATTCAAAATACCTTGATCAATCCTTTTAAAGCATTGAGTGAGGGTAATGTACTTGCAGTTGTGGTTTTTGCGTTATTCCTTGGAGTCGCATTAGTCAAAGGGGGTGAAAGCTTTAGCTTGGTTCGCAATACCTGCCAACAATTCTTTGTTATGATGATGATGCTTGTGGGTTGGGTGATGAAGCTAGCGCCAATCGGTATTTTTGCGCTGCTGGCTAAATTGATCGCGACCGAAGATCTTTCCGTATTAAGTCGTTTAGTGGAATTCGCAGTGGTTGTCACAGGAACAACGATTTTCCACGGTGCTGTTGTTTTGCCGGCATTACTTTGGATTTTTGGCAAAATGAATCCAATCACTTTCTTTAAAGGTGCACGTACTGCTTTGGTCACTGCATTTGCGACCAGTTCAAGTTCCGCGACGATGCCACTCAGTATGAAATGTGCACAAGAAAATTTAGGTGTGCGACCACAGACGGCAGGATTTGTGATTCCTTTAGGAACACAATTAAATATGGATGGTACTGCACTTTATGAGGCAGCTGCCGCTTTATTTATTGCAAATTTGATGGGCTTGGACTTGAGTTTAACACAGCAAATTATTGTATGTTTAACTGCCATGATTGCTTCATTGGGAGCACCAGGTATTCCCAGCGCAGGTATGGTGACCATGATTATGGTTTTACAATCAGTTGGTTTGCCTGCGGAAGCGATTGCGATTTTATTACCGATTGATCGAGTATTAGATACTGTACGAACAGTAGTGAATGTACAGGGGGATATGATGATCAGCGTTGTTGTTGATCGTTATGCTAAGCAAGCAGAAGTTGAATCAAGTTGATGCGATTTAAAAAATAAAAAAGCAGGAGAAGACTCCTGCTTTTTTATTCTTCTACGTCTATTTCTGAAGCTTCTGGGATCTGATCAAGGTCAAATTCTGCTGGTTGATCAAGTGTGAAATTTAAACGACCACCCATGACGCTTGCCAATTCTTCTAAACCAATTCGATTGAGTGAAGAGAATAATTGAATTGAGAAATCAAGTTTCATTTTCTTCAACTGCTGCTTAATTTCTAATAGTACTTTATTGGCAGGGCCACGGTTTAATTTATCTGCTTTAGTCAGCAGGATATGCACAAACAAATGACGTGAATGTGCCCATTCCAGCATCATTAAGTCAAAGTGTTGTAATGGATGTCGGATGTCCATCAAAAGTACCAAGCCTTGTAAGCTTTTACGATGGATTAGATAGTTCTCAAGTTCTTTCTGCCATACGATTTTCATGGCTTCAGGGACGGCTGCATAACCATAACCTGGTAAATCGACCAAACGTTGATCTGGACTACCTAAGCTAAAAAAGTTAATCATTTGCGTGCGCCCAGGTCTTTTTGAAGCGCGCGCGAGTTGCTTTTGATTGGTTAAAGCATTAATTGCACTCGATTTTCCTGCATTGGAACGACCTGCAAATGCGATTTCATAACCTGTATCTTCTACGCACAAATCCAGTTTAGGTGCACTCATCAAAAATTCAGCTTGGCGTAACCAAGTCAAAGACTGCACTGCATACGCGGTTACAGCAGGATCAGTCTTTTTTTCATAACTGATTTTTTGTTTAGGTGCGAGTTTGGCTTTGGTGTCTTTCGATTTTTCACTACGACGCATAGAAGCTTACTTTTTGAATTGAAATAGCAACGACTATTATAAAGGATGTGAGAGATTCGTGCGAATCTTGATGTTTAGGCTTTTTGAACGAGTTGTAAAAAATCAATATTTGAATTTGTAGAAGAGGGAAGAATGCCATATTGCACCACTTCGCCAAGTGTATATTGATCTAGGCTTTGATAAAAACATTCTAAAGCTTGATCCAAAATATTTTTCAGTCCGCAATGAGAGCGTAAAACACAAGGTGGTGTATTACATTCTACGATTTGATGATTGCCTTGTAAGATACGAACAATTTCACCTAGTTTTAAACTTTTGGCTTCTGGATTTAAACGAAGTCCACCGCCTTTGCCGCGAATCGTTACAATCCAATGCTGTTTTCCCATGAAGTGAACGATTTTCACTAAATGGTTTTGGGATACATGCAAGTCCCGTGCAATATCTGCAATCGTATACGGTACATCACTCGGACGAGCGACATACATTAAAATTCTGAGTGCATAATCAGTAAACTTATTGAGTTGCATGGGTTTTCACTCAATTTATTGCTTTAAACAGAAAAGGCTAGTCTAACATAGACTAGCCCTATGCAAAACGCAGCAACGATTAGCTGAGTTTTACGCCACCCGTACCGAATGCTTCGCTATGGATATTTTCAGCAGGGATGCCACGAGCAACTAAAGCTTTATGTTGCTCTGCCATAAATGGCATTGGACCACACAGATAATAGTCTGCATTGGCTGGCAGTAAAGCGGCATCCATTGCCGCTAAATCCAGACGGCCAGCAACGTCATAATCTTCACCTAGCACATCACTTTCATGTGGAAACTCATAAGCAGTGAATGTGCTCAGACGTGGATATTTTGCTTTTAGTTCATGGATATGCTTTTTCATGGCATGCACTTGGCTGCTGCGGCAAGCATGAATAAAGCTTACAGGTTGCGGCATATCTAAAGTCACCAATTGATTGAGCATTGCAATCATTGGCGTTAAACCTACACCACCACTAATAAATACATTACGTTTGCTGCTATCAATTAAATAGAAGTTACCTGTTGGTGCAGACACCTCAATTTCTGAACCCTCAGCTAAGCTATGCAACGTACTAGATACCCAACCACCTGCTAACTCACCTTTTTCATCTTCACGTTTAACTGAAATACGTAAGTAATCTGCTTGAGGGCTGGTTGAAAGCGTATATTGACGTGGTTGTCTTAAATTGAGTTCAGGCACAAACACGCGAACCGAAATATATTGACCTGCTTCATATTTTGGTAATTCACCACCATCTACAGGTGCTAGATAGAATGAAGTAATTTCATCGCTTTCAACTACTTTTTTGGCAATTTTGAAATTACGCCAGCCTAACCAACTGCCTTTGGTTTGTTGATGTTGATCATAAATGGCTTTTTCAGTGCTAATAAATAAGTCAGCTAATTGACCATAAGCGGCAGCCCATGCATCAATCAATGGATCTTCCATCGAGATATTCAGTACTTCACTGATAGAGTGCAGTAGATTCTCACCCACAATACTGTAATCAGGTGATTGAATATTCAGGCTGACATGCTTATGGGCAATGAGTTCAACCACAGGCAACAGCACAGATGGGTCCTCAATATTTTCCGCATAAGCTAGTACAGCACCCGCAAGTGCTTGTGCTTGTGCACCACTACGTTGATGCCCCATATTGAAGGTTTCTTTTAATTCAGGGTTATTACCTAACATACGGTTGTAAAAGTAACCAGTGAGTGCCACACCATTTTCACGGAGTACAGGTACAGTTGCTTTTACAAGGTCAATTTGCTGCGGAGTCATGGGTGATCTCTCTTGGCTATCATTTATAATATGTATTTAAAATATACCTTATAGAATTTATTTGCAAGACCTGTTTTGACTAAAACCATAAAAAAATAGGGGATAAATGATTATCCTCTGATTTTTCAAATAATAAAGATTTTTATTTGCCAAATAACGAACCCAGTAAACCGCGAACGATCTTTTGACCTGTGCTACCGCCTAAACTTCGTGCTGCACTTTTGGCAAAAGTTCCCACAATATCTTGGGTGAGTTTTTCACGATCTCGTTGTGCTTTCTCTGCGGCTTTTTGTTGCTCTTTCGCAAAGCGTTCTTGTTCTTTCGCCTGTTGTTTGGCTAAAGCATCTTGTTCTTTGCTTTGCTGCTTTTCTAACTCATCTGCCTGTTTCTGTTGAGACTGTTGTAGCACTTTCTTTTGCAACATTTCATAGGCACTGTCTCGATCCACGGCTTGGTCGTAGACTCCCGCCACAATACTTTGCCCAATAATCACTTGGCGTTCTTCTGGCGTGATTGGTGTAAATGAAGAGTAAGGTGGCATGACCCAACCGCGCTCTACAATTTGCGGTGTCCCTTGTTCATCTAAACAACTAATTAATGCTTCACCTACAGCAAGTTCGGTAATCGCTTGATCAACTTTAAATTCGGGATTGGCTCGAAAGGTATCCGCTGCGGTTTTGACCGCCTTTTGATCTTTTGGGGTAAAGGCACGTAGCGCATGTTGCACACGGTTACCCAGTTGGCCCAAAACGCTTTCAGGCAAATCCAGTGGGTTTTGGGTAATAAAATAAATCCCCACACCTTTGGAGCGAATCAGGCGGACCACCTGTTCAATTTTTTCTTGTAGCGCTGCACTGGCATTATCAAACAATAAATGCGCTTCATCAAAGAAGAACACCAGTTTAGGCTTGTCCATATCACCCACTTCAGGGAGCTGTTCAAACAGTTCAGAGAGCATCCATAACAGGAATGTGGCGTATAGTTTAGGGGTATTCATTAATTTATCCGCAGCCAGAATATTGATATAACCCTGACCTTGCGTATCGGTTTGAATAAAATCGAGGATATTCAGGCTGGGTTCACCAAAAAATTGTTCTCCACCTTGATCACCTAACGCCAATAAATTACGTTGAATCGCCCCAAGACTAGCAGGAGAAAGATTGCCATATTCGGCTTTTAATTCGGCTGCATTTTCGCTGACATAGGTCAGCATTGCTTTAAGGTCTTTAAAATCAATCAGCAATAAGCCCTGATCATCGGCAATGCGGAAAACTGCCGAGAGCACACCCTCCTGGGTGTCATTCAGATTCAGCATCTGCGCCAACAATAACGGACCAATTTCTGAAATGGTGGTGCGAATTGGATGACCCTGCTGACCAAACAAATCCCAGAACATTACGGGTGATGCAGCAAAAGGCACCGATTCAATGTTTAGTGTTTTGAGACGTTCACCAAACTTGGGACTGCTTACACCTGCCTTGGCTAAACTGGAAACATCTCCTTTTGCATCAGCCAAAAACACAGGCACCCCGAGACGGGAGAAACTTTCAGCAAGCACCTTGAGCGTCACGGTTTTACCTGTGCCTGTCGCCCCTGCAATCAAACCGTGGCGGTTTGCAAATTGAGAATGTAAAACAATATCTTGTGTTGTATCTGTGGTTTTTTTAGCAATAACGATTGGTGTACCCATGCTTCACCTATTCTTGATCTCATTCGAGCTGTTTTAGTGCGTTTTGAATATCTTGGATTAAATCTTGTGGATGTTCTAGTCCTATACAGAAGCGAACCAATAAACCTTGTTGTAAATGTGTATTTTCAAGCGTACGCATCTGTTCTAAATCATAAAGCATAACCAGGCTGACAGGGCCGCCCCAACTAAATCCCAACTTGAATAAGTTTAAGCTATCGCAGAATTTTCGAATCGCAGTAATATCAAATTCAGGTTTAAAAATAACACTGACCAAGCCTGCACTTTTGCCTGTGGTGCAAACCTCTGTCCAGAATGAATGACCTGCGGAATCTGGATGGGCTGGATGCAGTACCTGAGTGAATTGGGGTTGGTGTTTTAACCAGTCTAATAAGGCCAAGGCACTTTTTGACTGCTGTTCATAACGCAGTGACATATGCGCCAGACTACGCTGGATTTGTGCGGTATCATCACCTGAAACGGAGATACCTTGAGTGGCATGCATGCGATAGAGCTTGTGATGTAACTGTTGATCACAGGTCACGACTGAACCCATGAGAATATCGCCGCCGCCACTTGGGTATTTGGTGAGTGCATGCACGGTGATATCGACCGCTAAATGTTCATCAGAAAAATCAAAGGCATTAAAAGCCAGTCCTGCACCCCATGTGTTATCCAAAACAGTCAAAACATTGGCTTGTTGCGCTTTTCTAACCAGATTTTTTAAATCGGGAAATTCCAGCGTGACTGAACCTGCTGCTTCAAGCCAGATCAGTTTACTTTTTTCTGTTGGCTGAAAGCTATTCGCATCAATTGGGTTGTAAATCTTGACCTGAATGCCATAGCGGTCTTGCAGATTCTTTAAGTGTTCCAGATTCGGGCCATAAATATTATCTGCAACCCAAACTTCATCACCTGAGCTTAAAAAAGCACTGTTTACCAAATTAATTGCAGATAATCCGCTTGGAGCAAGTAGGCAATATTTTCCACCCTCAATCTGGGCAATATTGTCGGCTAAGGTGAAAGTGGTTGGAGTACCATGTGTGCCATAACTATAGTCGTAGGGATCGGTCCAGTGACGGTCAAAAAGGTGCGCCGTGGTTTTAAAAATAATCGTTGATGCACGAAATAGGGGAGGCTGGATGGTTTCTATGTATTGGGGAGCTTGGCGTGGTGCATGGATAAGATCGGTCTGAGCATGATTATGTGTCGTCATGGGGCAAAATCTAGGCAATATAATGGTTTAGGTTAAGAGAAAATACACAATCCTGCCAGTGGTTTGCATATTTTGTACAGAATCGGTACAGAGTGGGGAGTTAGCACAAAACTGGCTTTATTTTTGCTAAGACTAATTATCATTCTAACGATAACAGGTTTTGGCGCATGAAGTCGCATTTAAGAGTGCATTATTTTCAGCACATTGCAGGTGAGGGTTTTGGAAGTTGCTATAGCTTCCTGAAAGCACATAAAGCAAAAATTACCGCTACAGAATTCTTTGCTTTGCCCGTCGATTTACCCCTTGAGTTGGAGGCATTGCCCCGTGTGGATGAGGTTGACCTGTTGATCATTATGGGTGGAACCATGAGTGTCAACGACGAGGCAAACTATCCGTGGCTCAGGCTGGAGAAACGCTGGCTGCGTCGCTATCTGGCCGCAGGCAAGCCTGCGATAGGGTTGTGTCTGGGTGGGCAGCTCATTGCCAATGCACTGGGCGCGGCGGTGAGTCGTAATCCTCAGCAGGAACTGGGCTGGATGGATGTAGGGAGGGCATCTTCCGTTCCAGAAGATTGCTTCCAAATTCCCGAGAAGATTAACATTATGCAATGGCATAGTGAAACCTTTGAAATTCCTAAAGGTGGTGTGCGTCTAGCGGAAAACAGGGTGTGTCGTAACCAGCTTTATCAAATAGGACGGAATGTTCTGGGTTTCCAGTTCCACCCAGAAATGACACCACATGCATTACAGCTATTGATTGAAAATGAGGAGGATATGGCAGTATTTAAGGGGGAGTATGTGCAATCCATTGCAGAGTTGAAAAAATCCAATCAAAGCAAATTTGAACAGGGCAATACCCTGCTGAATCAGGCGATTGACTATGTGGTGAGCGCATAGGCGGGCTTTAAAACCAAAAAAAGAAAAGAAGAATTGCATAAGACTTAAACAGTCGCTATAATGGGCGACCCTCAAATGGAGGGCGTTTTCTACGAAGAAAGTAGTCAACGCATTACAGTCGTGGCATCGATCACGACCTTAGTGAATTTCACTGCCCTTGACACTTGCCGAAAGGTGAGGTGCGTCATGGGTGATTCTTTATATATTTGGCTTGGAGTTTACTGGTATGTCTAACCAGAGAATTCGTATCCGTTTGAAGTCTTTTGATCATCGCCTGATTGATCAATCTGCTCAAGAGATCGTAGAAACCGCTAAGCGTACTGGCGCACAGGTGTGTGGTCCAATCCCGATGCCTACTCGCATCGAACGCTTCAACGTTCTTACTTCACCACACGTCAACAAAGACGCTCGTGATCAGTATGAAATCCGCACTTATAAACGCTTGATCGATATCGTTCAACCAACAGATAAAACTGTTGATGCATTGATGAAGTTGGATCTTGCTGCTGGTGTTGATGTTCAGATCGCTTTGGGTTAAGGCTTTCGGTTAATTAACTCTAAGTTAATTAGGCCGCTTTTTTAGAGGTTTATGCACATGGCTATTGGTTTAGTCGGTCGCAAATGTGGTATGACTCGCATCTTTACTGAAGCAGGTGTTTCTGTTCCAGTAACAGTGATCGAAGTCGATCCAAACCGCATTACGCAAATCAAAACACTTGAAACTGATGGTTATCAAGCAATTCAAGTAACTACTGGTGAACGTCGCGAATCGCGCGTAACTAACGCTCAGAAAGGTCACTTCGCGAAAGCGGGTGTTGCTGCTGGTCGTTTAGTTAAAGAGTTCCGTGTTACTGAAGCTGAGCTTGAAGGTCGTGAAGTTGGTGCTTCTATCGGTGTTGATTTGTTCACAGTTGGTCAAATTGTTGATGTAACTGGTCAATCAAAAGGTAAAGGCTTCCAAGGTGGTGTTAAGCGTTGGAATTTCCGTACGCAAGATGCTACTCATGGTAACTCTGTATCTCACCGTGTATTAGGTTCTACAGGTCAAAACCAGACTCCTGGTCGCGTGTTCAAAGGCAAGAAAATGGCCGGTCACTTAGGTGATGAACGCGTAACAGTTCAAGGTCTTGAAATTGTATCTATTGACGCTGAACGTTCTGTTTTAGTTGTTAAAGGTGCTGTTCCTGGTGCAACGAATGGTGACGTGATTGTACGTCCTACCATCAAAGCGTAAGGTGAAATAGAATGAATTTAAAAACTGTTTCTGGCGCTGCGGTTGAATTATCAGAAGTTGCTTTTGGTCGTGAATTTAACGAAGCTCTTGTACATCAGGTTGTTACAGCTTACCTAGCTGGTGGCCGTCAAGGTACTCGTGCTCACAAATCACGTGCAGATGTTTCTGGTGGTGGTAAAAAGCCATTCCGTCAAAAAGGTACTGGTCGCGCTCGTGCGGGTTCTATTCGTAGCCCAATCTGGGTTGGTGGTGGTAAAACTTTTGCTGCTCGCCCACAGGATTGGTCTCAAAAAGTAAACCGTAAGATGTATCGCGGTGCAATGCAATGTATTTTGGCTGAACTTGTTCGCCAGGATCGTCTTGTATTGGTTGAAGAGTTTGCTGTTGCTGCTCCTAAAACCAAAGACTTGCTTGCTAAATTGAACGACTTGAATGCAACTCGTGCATTGATCGTTACAGATGCTGTAGATGAGAACTTATATCTTGCAGCGCGCAACCTTCCACACGTTGATGTGGTAGATGCAACTGCAATTGATCCTGTTAGCTTGATCGCATTCGATAAAGTTGTCATGTCTGTAGCTGCTGCTAAGAAAATTGAGGTAGAACTCGGATGAACAACGAACGTCTATATCAAGTCCTACAAGGACCAGTATTCTCAGAAAAAGCACAAGTTTTAGGTGATACTGCTGGTGTTCAGGTGTTTAAGGTTGCATTAAATGCAAACAAGCTTGAAATCAAGAAAGCAGTTGAACAACTCTTTGGTGTTGAAGTTGTTAAAGTAAACACAACAATCACCAAGGGTAAAGCAAAACGCTTTGGTAAGACATTGGGACGCCGTTCTGATGTTAAAAAAGCATACGTCACCCTGAAAGCTGGCCAAGATGTTGAAATGGCTGACTTGGGCGATACCGCTGACAACGCAGCGGAATAAGGACGAAAATTATGCCAATTCAAAAATGTAAGCCAACGTCTCCAGGACGTCGCTTTGTAGAGAAAGTGGTTCATGACCATCTTCACAAAGGCGCGCCTTATGCACCGTTGGTAGAAGCTAAAAAACGTACTGGTGGTCGTAATAACAATGGTCACATCACTACACGTCACGTGGGTGGTGGTCATAAACAAAACTACCGTATTGTTGACTTTAAACGTAACAAAGATGGTATTCCAGCGACTGTAGAGCGCATCGAATACGATCCTAACCGTACAGCTCATATTGCTTTATTGAAATATGCTGATGGTGAACGTCGTTACATCATTGCACCTAAAGGCTTACGTGCTGGTGATAAAGTACAATCTGGTAATGATGCTCCAATTCGTCCAGGTAACTGCTTGCCACTTCGCAATATGCCAATCGGTTCTACGCTTCACAACCTTGAACTTAAAATCGGTAAAGGTGCTCAATTAGCACGTTCTGCTGGTACTTCAGTTCAATTGTTGGGTCGTGATGGTTCTTACGCTATCGTTCGTTTACGTTCTGGTGAAATGCGTAAAGTACACGTTGAATGTCGTGCTGTAATTGGTGAAGTTTCTAACCAGGAAAGCAACCTACGTTCATTGGGTAAAGCTGGTGCTTCACGCTGGCGTGGTGTTCGTCCTACCGTACGTGGTATGGCAATGAACCCAGTTGACCACCCGCACGGTGGTGGTGAAGGGCGTAGCAAGGGTATTCAACCTGTAAGCCCATGGGGTCAAAAAGCGAAGGGGTACAAGACACGTACCAATAAGCGTACGACTAAGATGATTATTCGCGACCGTCGCGTCAAGTAAAGGAATCTGACTAATGCCTCGTTCATTAAAAAAAGGTCCATTCGTCGACGCGCACCTGTTCGCTAAAGTTGAAGCGGCAATTGCTGCAAACAACCGTAAGCCGATCAAAACTTGGTCACGTCGTTCAATGATCCTGCCAGACTTTGTTGGTTTAACAATTTCTGTTCACAATGGCCGTAACCACGTTCCAGTGATTATCACTGAACACATGGTTGGTCATAAACTAGGTGAATTCGCGCCAACTCGTACCTATCGTGGTCACGGTGTTGATAAGAAGTCTAAACGTTAATAGGTGCTATGATGGAAGTAACTGCAAAATTACGCGGTGCCGCTATCTCGGCACAGAAAGCACGTTTAGTTGCTGATTTGATCCGTGGTAAATCGGTTGCGCGCGCGCTAGATATTTTAAACTTCAGCAACAAGAAAGCGGCTGTGCTTGTGAAAAAGGCACTTGAGTCTGCAATCGCCAATGCTGAACACAACAACAGCTTAGATGTTGATGACCTTAAAGTAACTACGATCTACGTTGATGAAGGCATGAGCCTTAAACGTATCCTGCCACGTGCCAAAGGCCGTGCAGACCGTATTACTAAGCGTACTTGTCACATCACCGTTAAGGTAGGGGTTTGATATGGGTCAGAAGGTTCATCCAATCGGTATCCGCCTGGGTGTTGTGAAACGCCATAACGCTAACTGGTATGCGAGTCCGAAACAATACGCTGAATACTTGCTTAAAGATCTTCAGGTTCGTGAGTTTTTAACTAAAAAACTTAAGAACGCGATGATCAGCAATATTCTTATCGAACGCCCTACAGGCGCTGCTAAAGTAACAATTAGCACTGCTCGTCCTGGTATCGTGATCGGTAAAAAAGGCGAAGATATTGAGAAATTACAGCGCGAACTCACCAATATTATGGGTGTTCCAGCTCAAGTTAGCATCAATGAAATTGATCGCCCAGACTTGGACGCACGTCTAGTTGCTGAAGCTATCGCTTCTCAATTGGAAAAACGTGTAATGTTCCGTCGTGCTATGAAACGTGCGGTTCAAAACACCATGCGTGCTGGCGCAAAAGGTATCAAAGTTGAAGTTTCTGGCCGTTTAGGTGGTGCAGAGATCGCTCGTACCGAATGGTATCGTGAAGGTCGTGTACCTTTGCATACGCTTCGTGCGGACATCGACTATGCAACTATGCGTGCAGAAACAACTTACGGTACGATCGGCGTTAAAGTATGGATTTTCCGTGGTGAGATCCTGGGTGGCATGAAACAAGTCATGAACCCTGCTCCTGCTGAAGAACGTCCAGCTAAACGTGGTCGTGGTCGTGGTGAAGGTCAGGAACAACGTCGTGGACGTCGTAATGACCGTGCTGCTGACAAGGGAGAATAATCCATGTTGCAACCTAAACGTACCAAATTCCGTAAAATGCACAAAGGCCGTAACACTGGTCTAGCGCATCGTGGTAGTACAGTATCATTTGGTTCGATTGCAATTAAAGCAACTGAACGTGGTCGCATGACTGCGCGTCAGATTGAAGCTTGCCGTCGTACCATTAGCCGTCGTATTAAGCGTGGTGGTAAAATCTTCATCCGCGTATTCCCAGACAAACCAATTACCGAAAAACCATTAGAAGTTCGTATGGGTAAAGGTAAGGGTAGCGTGGAATACTGGGTGTGTCAGATTCAGCCAGGTAAGATCCTGTACGAAATTGAAGGTGTGAGCGACGAGTTGGCGCGTGAAGCTTTTGAATTGGCTGCCGCTAAACTCCCGTTTAAAACCACTATCGTGACTCGGACGGTGATGTAATGAAAACTAAAGATCTACGTGAAAAGTCGGTAGAAGAGTTGAAAGCGTTGCTTGATGAGCAACAGCTTAACCAATTCCGTCTTCGTATGGCGAAAGCAACTGGTCAACTAGGCAAATCGCACGAAGTGCAAATTGCTCGTAAAACAATTGCTCGTATTAAGACACTCCTTACCGAAAAACAGGGGAACGGACAATGAGTGAAAAAACAGTCCGCACGTTAACAGGCCGTGTTGTAAGCGACAAAATGGACAAGTCTATTGTTGTGCTTATTGAACGCCGTGTTCAACACCCGTTGTATGGCAAATCAATCCGCCGTTCAACTAAACTACACGCTCATGATGAGAACAATGTTGCTAAAACTGGCGACTTGGTGACCATCAAAGAAAGCCGCCCAATTTCTAAAACTAAAGCTTGGGCTTTAGTGGAAGTCGTTGAAGCAGCTGCTGAGTAATTAGACGTTCTTGTTGCATCATCGGACAATTTCGAGTACTCTTTGAGCCTTTCGAAATTGCGACCGGTGATGCTCGGTTTTGGAGTAGGGCAATGATTCAAACCGAAAGTATGCTCGACGTAGCAGACAACAGTGGTGCACGCCGCGTACAATGTATCAAAGTACTAGGTGGTTCACATCGTCGTTATGCTTCTGTTGGCGACATTATTAAAGTTACTGTAAAAGAAGCAATTCCACGCGCACGTGTTAAAAAAGGTGACGTGATGAATGCTGTAGTTGTTCGTACAAAATTTGGCATCCGTCGTCCAGACGGTTCAGTGATTCGTTTCGACGATAACGCTGCTGTTATTTTGAACAACAACAAGGCTCCGATTGCGACTCGTATCTTCGGACCAGTGACTCGTGAACTTCGTACTGAACAGTTCATGAAAATCATTTCATTGGCTCCTGAAGTTCTATAAGAGGCAATCATGGCTAAGATTAAAAAAGGCGATCAAGTAATTGTGATCGCAGGTAAAGAAAAAGGCAAACAGGGTACTGTTTTGTCTGTTTCTGAAGACCGAGTTAAGGTTGAAGGCCTTAATTTAGTGAAGAAGCATCAAAAACCAAACCGTGCTACTGGCGCTGAAGGCGGCATCGTAACACAAGAGGCGACGCTTCATATTTCAAACGTGGCAATTTTTAATGCTACAACCCAAAAGGCTGACCGTGTTGGTTACCAAACGATTGATGGCGTGAAAACTCGCGTTTATAAATCGAATGGTGAATCAGTGGCGGCAGCGAAGTAATAGGTTGAAAAGGCAATGGCCAGACTTAAAGCACGTTACAATGACGAACTTAAAGCGAAGTTAAAAGAAGAACTTGGCATTAAGAATGTGATGGAGATTCCTCGCATCACTAAAATCACCCTGAACATGGGTGTAGGCGCAGCTGCAACTGATAAGAAATTATTAGAAGGTGCTGTAGCTGATATGCAACTCATTGCTGGTCAAAAGCCAGTTGTGACCCTTGCGCGTAAATCAATCGCTGGTTTCAAAATCCGTGATGGTTGGCCAATTGGTTGTAAAGTTACTTTACGTGGCGACCAGATGTACGAATTCCTGGATCGTTTGATCTCGATCGCAATCCCTCGTATCCGTGACTTCCGTGGTTTTTCTTCAAAATCATTTGATGGTCGTGGCAACTACTCAATGGGCTTAAAAGAGCAGATCGTTTTCCCAGAAATCGATTTTGATAAAATTGATCGTATCCGTGGTTTAGACATCACGATTACGACCACTGCTCGTAGCGATGACGAAGGCCGTGCGCTTATGCGTGCATTCGGCTTCCCGTTCAAATAAGAGGTCGATATGGCTAAGAAAGGTATGATTAATCGCGAATTGAAACGCGAAAAGACAGTTGCTAAATACGCTACAAAACGTGCTGAATTAAAAGCAACGATTGCAAACGTAAATGCTTCTGATGAAGAACGTTTCGAAGCGATGATGAAGTTACAGGCATTACCACGTAATGCATCTCCAGTACGTCTTCGTAACCGCTGTGGTTTAACTGGTCGTCCTCATGGTTACTTCCGTAAGTTCGGCTTAAGCCGTAACAAATTACGCGATACAGTAATGCAGGGTGATGTACCAGGCGTTGTTAAAGCAAGCTGGTAAGGAGCGACTAAATGAGTATGCAAGATACCGTTGCCGACATGCTAACCCGTGTTCGTAACGCACAAATGGCAAAGAAACAAACTGTTTCTATGCCTTCTTCTAAGTTGAAAGTTGCGATTGCAAACGTACTTCAACAAGAAGGTTATATTTCAAATGTAGAAGTGGCTCAAGAAGAGACAAAATCTACTTTGACTATTACGTTAAAATATTTCGAAGGCAAACCAGTTATCGAAGTGGTTAAGCGCGTAAGCCGTCCAGGTCTTCGCCAATACCGTGGTAAAGATAAACTTCCAAGCGTTAAGCAAGGTTTAGGTATTGCAATTGTTTCTACAAGCAAAGGCATCATGACTGATCGCGCTGCACGTGCTGCGGGCATTGGTGGTGAAGTTATTGCTTTTGTTTCTTAATAGGTGATTCCTCATGTCTCGTGTGGCTAAAGCCCCAGTAACTGTACCTAATAGTGTAACAGTTACTCAGAACGGCCGGCAGGTCGAAGTGAAAGGCAGCAAAGGTACATTGTCTTTCAGCCTGCATGCGCTGGTCGAGCTTAAACAGGAAGAAGGTAAACTTCAACTTGCTCCAGTGAAAGAGTCGAAAGATGCCTGGATGCAGGCTGGTACTGCTCGCGCTGTATTGAATAACCTTGTAAAAGGTGTTAGCGAAGGCTTCGAACGTAAGTTACAGCTCGTTGGTGTTGGTTATAAAGCTGCGGTGAAAGGTGACGTTGTTAACCTGGCACTCGGTTACTCACACCCAATTGACTATGCTTTACCTGAAGGGGTAACAGCGGAAACTCCAACTGCGACTGAAATCATCCTGAAATCAGCAAACAAGCAGTTGTTAGGTCAAGTGGCAGCGGAAATCCGTGCGTACCGTTCTCCTGAACCATATAAAGGTAAAGGTGTTCGTTATTCGGATGAAGTTATTCTTCGTAAAGAAGCTAAGAAGAAATAAGGCGCGAGGTTCTTATGAACGAAAAGAAACAATCCCGTTTGCGTCGTGCGAAAAGCACACGCTTGCACATTCGTGCATTGGGTGCGACTCGTTTGTGTGTCAACCGCACGCCGCGTCACATCTATGCACAAGTTATCTCAGCAGATGGTGGCAAAGTTTTAGCGCAAGCTTCAACTTTGGATGCATCATTGCGTAGCGGTGCGACTGGTAACATCGATGCAGCAACAAAAGTTGGTGCTTTAATCGCAGAACGTGCGAAAGCAGCAGGTGTAACGAAAGTTGCATTTGATCGTTCTGGTTTTAAATATCATGGTCGTATCAAAGCCTTGGCTGATGCTGCTCGTGAAAACGGCTTGGAGTTCTAATCATGGCTAAAGTTGAACAAAACGAAGGTCTTGTTGAAAAGCTGGTTGCCGTTGATCGTGTAGCCAAAGTTGTTAAGGGTGGTCGTATCTTCTCTTTCACAGCATTAACTGTTGTGGGTGATGGTAATGGTCGCGTCGGTTTTGGTCGTGGTAAAGCGCGTGAAGTTCCAGCTGCTATTGCTAAAGCACTTGAAGCTGCGCGTCGTAACATGATTACTGTTGATCTTGTTAACGGTACTGTACAACACCCTATTAATGCTCGTCACGGTGCAAGCCGCGTTTACATGCAGCCTGCTTCTGAAGGTACTGGTGTAATTGCTGGTGGTGCTATGCGTGCAGTTCTAGAAGCTGTTGGCGTACATAACGTATTGACAAAATGCTATGGTTCTACAAACGCTGCTAACGTAGTTAACGCAACTTTTAAAGGTTTGCGTGATATGACTTCTCCTGAGAAAGTCGCTGCGAAACGTGGTCTTTCAGTAGAAGAAATTCAAGGGTAATCAATCATGAAAACGATTAAAGTTACCCAGACTAAATCTTCTTCGCATCGTTTAAAAAATCATAAACTTTGCTTACAAGGTCTAGGTCTGCGTCGTATTGGTCATACTGTGGAAGTGCAAGATACGCCTTCTAACCGTGGTATGATCAACAAAGTTTACTATATGGTTAGTGTAGAGGAATAAGCCATGACTCTGCGTTTAAATGAACTTGCGCCTGCTGAAGGTGCTAAGCGTGAAAATCGTCGTCTGGGTCGTGGTATCGGTTCTGGC
>NZ_DDAH01000098.1:14477-15012 GCF_002333245.1 Acinetobacter sp. UBA2063 | reverse complement strand
TTTATGAATGCGAAGGTACTGAAACAGAGATTAAAGCATGGTTTAAAACCATTAATATTGCAGGTGTTCCGCTTAATCAGCAAGAATTACTCAATGCGGTGTATTCGGGGCAATTTGTCACACTTGCTAAAGCTGAGTTTAGCAATAGCCAAAATTCTAATGTAAATAAATGGGCTGCCTATATTTTAGGTAGTGCAATTCGCCAAGATTTTTTGGAACGTGCACTTGATTGGGTCAGTAAAGGCAAAATTGATGACTATATGAGTCGGCATCGAAATGAATCAAATATCAATGAATTAAAAACCTATTTCAATACGGTTATAGATTGGGTATCTGCGGTATTTAAAGATGTTGAAAGTGAAATGCGAGGCTTGGAATGGGGACGGCTTTATGAAATGTACCATACACAACCCTACAGTCCGCAAAAAATATCTGAGCAGGTCAAAGACCTTTATGCAGATTCATACGTTAAAAATCGTAAAGGTGTATTTGAATATATACTTGGTGGTTCAGTTGATAAAAAATTGCTTGATGT
>NZ_DDAH01000098.1:0-14373 GCF_002333245.1 Acinetobacter sp. UBA2063 | reverse complement strand
TGATAAAAAATTGCTTGATGTTCGAGTATTTGATGAAGCAACCAAAAAATCAGTCTACACAAAACAGAAAAGTGAAGCTGAGAAAAATCAAACTTCAAACTGTTCTTTGTGTGCCATCGGACATGATTCCAATAAAACAAAAATTTGGAAACTAAGCGAAATGGATGCAGACCATGTAACGGCATGGAGTAAAGGCGGAGCAACCGACGTTAAGAATTGCGAAATGCTGTGTAAAACGCATAATCGTGCGAAAGGCAATCGCTAATCATTTTATATTTTCTGCAATAAGCCGAGCCTATTAATCAACAATAAATAAAGGGGTGAATTAAGATTGTGTAATCCTAATTCATCCCCATAAAATGTAAGAGTCAAAATTTAGAAAAATACCGCTATGAGCGAAAACCAACCTTTTGAATTAGTCACCCATTATCAACCTGCGGGAGATCAACCACAGGCAATTGAAAAATTGGTCAGTGGGATTGAACAAGGTTTTCGTAATCAATTGCTACTTGGGGTTACAGGGTCGGGCAAGACCTATACTATGGCCAATGTGATTGCCCAAACCCAGCGTCCCACCATTGTGATGGCGCATAACAAAACGCTTGCGGCACAGCTTTATGGTGAGTTTAAGGCTTTCTTCCCAAACAATGCGGTGGAGTATTTCGTTAGTTACTACGATTACTATCAGCCAGAAGCCTACGTACCCTCATCCGATACGTTTATCGAAAAAGATTCCGCCATTAATGACCACATTGACCAGATGCGGCTCTCTGCAACCCGTGCTTTGCTGGAACGCCGTGATGCCATCATTGTGGCATCGGTGTCTGCCATTTATGGTTTGGGTGATCCAAATGCCTACATGCAAATGTTGTTGCACATTGTACAGGGCGATCGGGTCAGCCGTGATGACATTATTCGTCGTTTGGTCGAAATGCAATATACTCGTAACGAACTTGAATTTTTACGTGGTACGTATCGTATTCGCGGTGAAATTATTGATATTTTCCCAGCTGAATCAGATCAGGATGCGATTCGGGTGGAGCTGTTCGATGATGAGGTGGATTCAATCCGCTGGTTTGATCCGCTGACTGGAAAACTGGTGCGTAAAGTGCCGCGTGTGACCATTTATCCAAAGAGCCACTATGTTACGCCGAAAGACCATTTAACCCGTGCCATTGATACCATTAAAGATGAGTTAAAAGACCAGCTTAAATTCTTCAAGGATCATGACAAGTTACTGGAGGCACAACGTATTGAACAGCGTACCCGTTATGATCTGGAGATGATGCAGCAGTTGGGCTATACCAATGGGATCGAAAACTATTCACGCCACCTTTCAGGTCGTACGGCAGGCGAAGCACCACCGACCTTGTTTGACTATATTCCTGAAGATGCCTTGCTGATCATTGATGAATCGCATGTGACTGTTCCACAAATTGGTGCGATGTATAAAGGCGACCGTTCCCGTAAAGAAAATCTGGTGAATTATGGTTTCCGTTTGCCAAGTGCTTTGGATAACCGCCCAATGAAATTTGAGGAATGGGAACGTATTGTACCGACTACTGTGTTTGTCAGCGCGACACCAGCATATTATGAACTGGAAAAATCAGAACAGATTGTTGAGCAGGTGGTACGTCCAACAGGGTTGATTGATCCTGAGATCGAGGTTCGCCCTGTGTTGACACAGGTCGATGATGTGTTGTCTGAAATCAATATTCGTAAACAGTTGAATGAGCGTGTGCTGGTCACAACACTGACCAAACGTATGGCAGAGGATCTAACTTCATATCTGAAAGAGTATGGCATCAAGGTGGCTTACCTGCATTCAGATATTGATACCGTTGAACGGGTTAAGATTATCCATGAATTGCGTACAGGTGTGCATGATGTACTGGTCGGCATTAACCTGTTGCGTGAAGGCCTGGATATGCCAGAAGTGTCGTTGGTGGCAATTCTGGATGCGGATAAAGAGGGCTTTCTACGTTCTGAGCGTTCCCTGATCCAGACCATTGGACGTGCTGCCCGTAATGTGAAAGGTAAAGCAATTTTATATGCGGACCGCATCACTGACTCCATGCGTAAGGCAATGGATGAAACAGAACGCCGTCGTAATAAACAGATCGAGTTTAATGAATTACATGGAATTACCCCACGCAGTGCTGTTCGTCAGGTGATCAAGGAAATTGATACAGGTGAAGTTTTAAGTGATGATCAGATTGATGAAAAAATTGTTGATCAACACAAGGCCATCAGTGCTGATGAACAGCATCTTTTATCTGATCCAAAACTGTTTGCGAAGCACATTGGTAAACTGGAAAAGGAAATGTTAAAGGCATCCAAGGAGCTACAGTTTGAGCAGGCTGCAAGACTCCGTGATGAGATTGTTCGTTTAAAGGCACACATGCTGCAATCTTGATTTTTAAGAGAAATCCTCAAAAGCGATACATATCGCAACAGAATTTGTTTATAAATTGGGCTATGTTGCAGGACGAATGACCATTTATAACAAATTTCTGTTTTGAGGATTTCTCATGCCATTTATTAAAAGTTTCCCAAAGGCAAGTTGGCGTTTAGCAAAGATAGCGATGGGCGGTGTGGTTTTAACGGGGTTGGCTGTAGGAACAATTGCCTATGCTCAGGCAAAACCTTTACCCACTGTTGAGAAAGTGGAACTCGATAAGTATTTGGGGGTTTGGTATGAGGTGGCCCGAAAGCCAATGTTTTTTGAGCGTAAATGCGCATTTAACGTCACGGCAACCTATACGCTGAATGAAAATGGCAACATCGTGGTTGACAATAAATGCGCTGACCAGGATGGTGATTTACAACAGTCCCTAGGTGAAGCCTTTGTGGTGAATGCGCCATTTAACAGTAAATTAAAAGTCAGTTTTTTACCTGAGGGTGTGCGCTGGATTCCTGTCGGTCGTGGGGATTACTGGATTTTAAAACTGGATGAGGATTATCAGACGGTATTGGTGGGTGAACCACGCCGTAAGTATTTATGGGTGCTTTCCCGTATTCCGAATCCGAAAAAAGAAATTATCCATGAATATTTAAATTATGCGAAATCATGGGGCTATGATATTCATGATGTGATTTACCCTGAACATCGCTAAATTAACATATACTGATTTCGTTTAAACCATGCTTGCATGGTTTTTTTATTTTTATATATATGATGATTGAAAAAGAATTTTACCTAAAATCAAAAAAATAATTATAGGTATTTTATGAATTTATAGTCAATCAGGACAAAATCTTAGCTCAAATAGCAGCTTTTGATTCAATATTGATGATAATTCTATTACAATTATTGCGTTTTAAAATTCACGCCCAGTATATATAAATTAGAGGACGTCACTGTGAGCAAAGACACTATCGTTGCCCTACACGCAGAACACCAAGGTCGTTGGAAAAACCGTGAAGAAATCGCGGAACGTATGATTACTTTAATTGGTCAATTATACCGTGAGAAAAATATTGTTGTTTCTGTTTACGGCCGTTCTTTAATTAACCGCTCAGTGATTCAGATTTTAAAAACACACCGCCGTACACGTATGGTTGATGTTGAGCTTTCAGTTGTCAACACGTTCCCAATTCTCGAAGCATTGATGAAAGTTGAAAACATCGGTTCTGCCGAAGTTGATATCGGTAAGCTTGCTGTTGAATACCAAAATCAGGGCGGTGATGTAGACGCTTTTGTTGCCAATGCTGTTGCATCAATTCAGGGTAATGCAACTTCTGAACAGCCTAAAGATGTTGTTCTTTACGGTTTTGGCCGTATTGGTCGTATTCTGGCGCGTTTAATCATCAGTCAATCAGGCCTGGGTCGTGGTTTAAGCCTTAAGGCAATTGTCGTACGTAAATCATCTGATGGTGACTTGGCCAAACGTGCCTCTTTGTTACGTCGTGACTCTATTCACGGTACGTTTGACGGTACGATCTCTGTTGATGAAGAAAATGAAGCCATCATTGCAAATGGTAACTTCATTAAAGTTATTTATGCTTCAAGCCCAAGCCAAGTGGATTACACCGCTTATGGTATTGAAAATGCGCTTCTTATCGACAATACAGGTAAATGGCGTGATGCAGAAGGTCTGAGCCAACACTTGAAATGTGCAGGTATTGCACGTGTAGTTTTGACTGCACCAAGTAAAGGCGAGATGAAGAACGTTGTATACGGCGTAAACAATACAGATATCTTAGATGAAGATAAAATCATCTCTGCTGCAAGCTGTACAACCAACGCAATTACACCTGTATTGAAAGTTTTAGATGACAAATACAAAGTATTAAATGGTCATGTTGAAACAGTTCACTCGTTCACAAACGACCAAAACCTGATTGATAACTACCACAAGGCTGACCGTCGTGGTCGTGCTGCAACATTGAACATGGTAATTACTGAAACTGGTGCTGCAAAAGCGGTTGCCAAGGCATTACCTGGTCTTAAAGGCAAGTTGACGGGTAACTCGGTACGTGTTCCTACACCAAACGTTTCACTTGCAATCTTGAACTTAAACCTAGAGAAAGAAGTTGATCGTGAAGAAGTGAACGAATACATTCGTCAAATCTCAATCAACTCTAGCCTACAAGGTCAAATCGGTTATACCAACTCGACTGAGGTTGTATCAAGTGACTTTATCGGTTCGCGTACTGCTGGTGTGTTTGATGCACAGGCAACAATCACTTCTGGTACACGTTTAACTGCCTATGTTTGGTACGATAACGAAGTGGGTTATAGCTGTCAGGTATTGCGTATTGCTGAACAAATGTGCGGCGTAAGCTATGCAAAAATTCCTGCTCAAACAGATGCATAATATTCGTTAGCAAAGTTATACAATACAAGCCCAGTTTCGACTGGGCTTTTTTATAGACTGCACCGAACCTATGCTGATAGAAACATTAAAATAAAAGAAAATAGCGACAAGGGAAGATGATTGGTTAGGAATACTTCATTGTAGCAGTTCAGACGTTTATTCACGGTATTTGCTTTAATTGTGGTGGCCAACTTGAGTGGTGTATATGTTGCGATGTGGGTGCTTAAGCATTTTAATATTTATATTCCATTGAAGAATAGGCATCCATAACACAATGAAATAACACTTTTTTAAAGCTAGAAACGTATTTGCTGATTTTTCTATTCGAGAAATTTATTAAAATGTGGCAGAATAGTCCGCTTTTAAGATTTTAGAGGATTGGCACATGCGCTTTGTTGATGAAGCAGTCATAACCGTAGAGGCTGGCGACGGTGGCAATGGCGTAGCCAGTTTTCGCCGTGAAAAATTTGTCCCTTTTGGTGGTCCTGATGGCGGTGATGGGGGGCGTGGTGGAAGTATCTATATCCAGGCCGATGATGATACTGGTACGCTGGTTGATTACCGTTATACCCGTCGATTCCGTGCGGAACGTGGTAAGAATGGCGCTGGTGCGAACTGTTCAGGTCGTGGCGGTGAGGACGTTATCCTAAAAGTACCTGTGGGTACAACCATCGTGGATACTGAATCTGGCGACATTATTGGTGACTTGGTCAAGGATGGTCAGCGTGTCAAAGTGGCACATGGCGGTGATGGTGGTTTAGGTAACACACACTTTAAATCATCCACCAACCGTTCACCACGTAAATGCACACATGGTATCAAGGGCGAATATCGTGAAGTACGTTTAGAGTTGAAAGTACTTGCAGATGTTGGCCTGCTGGGTATGCCAAATGCTGGTAAATCCACGTTTATTCGTGCAGTCAGTGCGGCCAAGCCAAAAGTGGCAGACTATCCATTTACCACCATGGTGCCGAACCTGGGTGTGGTGGATGCGGATCGTCACCGTTCGTTCGTGATGGCGGATATTCCAGGGTTGATCGAAGGAGCGGCAGAGGGCGCGGGTCTAGGGATTCGCTTCCTTAAACACTTGGCGCGTACCCGTATCCTGTTGCATATTGTGGATGTCCAGCCGATTGATGGTTCTGACCCTGCACACAATGCCAGAGCAATTCTGGGCGAGTTGAAAAAATTCTCTCCAACCTTGGCAAAACTTCCACTGGTTCTGGTGTTGAACAAGCTTGACCAGATTGCTGAAGAATCAAGGGATGAATGGTGCCAGCACATTCTGGATGAATTGCAGTGGACAGGTCCAGTATTCAAGACATCTGGCCTGATGTCAGAAGGCACCAAAGAAGTTGTGTATTACCTTATGGATCAAATTGAGCAACAGCGTGAACGTGAAGTTGAAGATCCTGAGTATGCAGCAGAAGTTAAAGCATTCCGTGAGCAGCTTGAGGCTGAAACACGTGAACAAACTATCGCGGCAAAAGAAGCTTATCGTGCCATGCGTAAGGCTCAGCGTGAAGCGGGTCTGGAAGACGATGAAGATGACTTTGATGACGATGAGGATGAAGGCGGCGTAGAAAGTATTTACGTACGCGACTAGTGAACCGAGGAAAAAATGATAGAAGTGGTCGATGGGCAACGTCAGCTCAATGCGTGTAAACGAATCGTTGTTAAAATCGGATCATCTTTACTCACTGCAAATGGGCAAGGTCTAGATTTAAATGCAATTTCGCACTGGGCGAAACAGATTGCAGATCTACACAATGCTGGACATGAAATCATACTTGTGTCCTCAGGTGCAGTGGCTGAAGGGATGGTACGCATGAAGCTTGCGACTCGACCCACCGATCTACCCAGTTTGCAGGCCTGTGCCGCCATTGGTCAAATGGGTTTGATTCATACATGGTCAAGCGTACTGGATCAGCATGGTATTCAAACCGCACAGGTTCTACTCACGCATGATGATCTTGCTGATCGCCGCCGTTATCTCAACTCCTGTGATGCTTTACAAAATCTGATTGACTGGCGTGTGATTCCTGTCATCAATGAAAATGATACAGTCTCAACCGATGAAATCCGTTTTGGTGACAATGACACTCTAGCTGCAATGGTCGCAGGGCAGGTACATGCCGATTTATTAATTATTTTGACCGATCAGCAAGGCATGTTTGACTCCGATCCACGTTCTAATCCAAATGCGAAATTGTTCCATACTGTACGTGCTTTGGATGAAAGTCTGTTTGATATGGCGGGTGGTAGCGGCAAGTTCGGGCGTGGCGGCATGCTGACTAAAGTCCGTGCAGCGCGTTTAGCGGCTAAATCGGGTTGTCCAACATTAATTGCCAGTGGTGAAAGTGATAACGTATTGGCGCGTTTAATGGCGGGCGAAATGTTGGGTACGCTGTTAATTAGCGACAATGACCGTATCGCGGCGCATCAACAGTGGTTGGCTGCACATTTACAAACAGCAGGGCGTTTGGTGATTGATGATGGCGCAGTTAAAGCCATTAAAGAAAACCACCGTAGTTTATTGCCTGTGGGTGTTAAAGCGATTGAAGGGCATTTTGAACGTGGTGATGTGGTGGAGTGTGTAGATACACAAGGTCATCGTGTGGCAGTGGGACGTGTTAATTTTAGTTCGCGTTCTGCAGATTTGGTTAAAGGCTTGGCTTCTGACAAAGTGCATCAGGTGTTAGGTGAGGCACGTTCGTTAGAGATGATTCACCGTAACCATATGGCGATTTACTAAATACAAATAGAAAAACAGCTCGCTTAGGCGAGTTTTTCTATGTTCGTTCTATATTGGGACTAATTCTTAGTGCATCAAATTTTAATTCTGGAAGTGATTTATTTTCTCCCATCATGTACGGGTGGTCAGCCAATGACAACATATCCAGATCTTCTTCGCTATTTCCATAAGCATAGATATATTGATAGTCCTCTAAATTGTATTGTTGCAAAATCCGTAATTTTTTCTGTTCACAGCTACAGTCTTCGGAACTGTAATGACCTGTCAGCAGGCCATTCTTAATTTCTGTTGCTGTACAGATTAATTCGATATTTAGAAACTCACAGATTGGCACAAGATAAAGATCAATCGAAGCCGAAACCAGCACAATGTGATCACCCTGTTGTTGATGCAGGCGAAGTTGTTGCAATAGGTTCTGATCTAAATTCTGAGTAAGCTGTAGGGCATATTCCTGTGCCAAATTTTGTACAAAATCTGCTGCAATGCCCTTAAACATGCTCTGAAACAAGCGTGCTCGCATTGCATGGGCAGGGTACAGCTTTAAATAATAGGCATGAATCCACGGTAGGATTTTCAAGCTTTTTTTTACAATATGTCGTTTTGAAAGCGTATAAAAAATAAATCCAGTAAAACTGTCCTTGGGATAAAGTGTCCCATCAAAATCAAATAAGGCCAGATTTATAGTTTTATGCGTTTGGCTCTTTGCATGCATGTCTCATATCGTCCATTTACACGGCTTGCGAACCAGTTTGTATTGTAATCACGACTCAGTTTTGGTCCTGAAATAACGACTTGTGGCATGGTTGCATAAATTGGTTCTTTTTGGGTTTTATTTTGATATAGCTTTTGTACAGCTAAATAAGTTTGAGTATCTTCAAATTTTTTCTCTTTTTCTTTTTTTAAGTCACTACGAATCTGGCGTGGAGTCACCAGAATGTTATTTTGTGCAAAAATTGCAATAAGCTCTTTCTCTGTCTGGCTCTGAGTTGCCTTGATATCACCATTTTTGGTATAGAGCAGTAAGTCACCATCCAGACTGATTTCAGTTTTGGTCATTGCATTCAGCATACGCTGAAAAGCCGCATTTCGACTGGAATACATGCCTGAGTTATAGTCTGCGAAACGATAGATAGCCTTATCATAATCGGCAGGGTATTCCATTAAACGGTGAATACCGTAATATAGACCGCCATATTGGGTATAAAGATCATTGCGTAGTTCAGCGATGTTGCCGCTTTGGCGTTTATGTTCTTTGGCATAGTTGATATGAACCTGCATGGAACCCAGTGTGGTAATTGGGTTCATCTTTTCACCAATATCCTGACCCACCAGTTTTGCAGCACCTGTTAATGCACTGACATGGTAATGTTTGGACATATAGTCAAAAATTTGACGATAGAGTAAATCCAGCTCGCGTTCGGTTTTGACCTTACGCATTTGGCTCATGTAATTGTTGTCTGGAGAGGGCTGGTTTTTCAACACATCTTCAAAATACTCAGCTACTGTTCCACCAATGGTTTCACCCAGTTTGGCCTCAAACTTTTCCTTTAAACGGCTGTTAATTTCCTGTACCGCTTTTTCACCCAGTCCAGGCACGGTAGGGTCGGCAACAAAGTTCGATTCCTGATCAACCACAGCAACCACACTGCACACATTCTGCTTGGTTTTCGGAATGCTGAGTTCCTGCATAATGTCGAAAATATCTTGTGCCCAGGATTGTCGGTCATTCACACGTGCTGGAATGACTTTCTTAATCTGCTCTGCTTCCATTTCAGGTTCTTTACCATTTGACCACCATGCGTTGTCACCGCAGGCACTGAGACTGATGCAGGCTGCAATGATGCTAAAGGTTTTAAATAAAGGACTAGCTGGGAACGATTTATTCATAATCAGGACAACACCGCATAAAAAGATGAGTCAAATGGGCGAATGAAGTATACTATGTTGATCAGAATTTGTAAGAAAATATATGTATATTGGTTCATACCAACTGTCAAATAATTTGATCGTTGCTCCGATGGCAGGTGTCACTGACAGACCATTCCGTTCATTATGCAAGTACTTTGGGGCAGGGCATGCGGTCAGTGAAATGATGACGGCGGATAAAACCCTACGCATGAGCAAAAAGAGTTTATATCGGGCCAATTTTGATGGTGAGCTTGCACCCATCTCCGCACAAATCGCAGGTTCTGACCCGTTTGAATTAGCCGAGGCAGCACGTTATCAAGTTGCCAATGGTGCACAAATTGTTGATATCAATATGGGCTGCCCAGCCAAAAAGGTCTGTAACAAGCTCGCTGGTTCAGCCTTGCTTCAGGATGAAGATCTAGTCGCCCGTATTTTGGATACCGTGGTGGCCGCAGTAGATGTTCCTGTCACCTTAAAAACTCGTCTGGGCTTTCTGAATGGTCAGGAAAATATCCTGCGTGTGGCAAAACGGGCTGAACAGGCAGGCATTGCAGCCTTGGCCCTGCACGGTCGTACCCGTGAGGATATGTATTTAAATACAGCCCGTTATGAGTTGATTAAGCAAGTTAAGCAAATGATCAATATTCCCTTAATTGCCAATGGTGATATTGACAGTCCTGAAAAAGCCAAATATGTGCTGGACTATACAGGTGCGGATGCGATTATGATTGGGCGGGCCGCACAGGGAAGACCGTGGATTTTTCGGGAAATCGCGCATTATTTAAAAACAGGCGAACATTTGGCTGCACCTGATATTGCCGAAGTAAAAGCGGTCCTGCTTGGTCATTTGGCTGAACTTTATCAGTTCTATGGTGAGTATTCTGGTTGCCGTATCGCGCGTAAGCATATCGCCTGGTACACCAAGGGCTTACGTTCAAGTAATGAATTTCGCCAGAATATGTATAAGGTTGAGAATACCGCTGATCAGGCGAAAGTGGTGGAAGCCTATTTTGATCAGTTACTTGATCAAGGGCAGCGTATGAGTGATGTTCAGGTTGAGCAGGTAAATTTATTAGAGATCAAGTAGGGGCGAAGTGAATTCGCCCAAAGTATTGATTATTGCAAATGTGCAGTGATTTTCTGTAGGATTTGCATAATCACATCAAACTCACTTTGCAGTGGTGTGCTCTTACGCGTCACCAAGGCAAGGATGCGGCTTGGAGCATCTTCAATTGATTTCACTTCAATAGCTTCATTGAAATGAATCATGCTGTTCTTTAATGCAATTTTAGGCAATAAAGTAAAGCCTAGGTCTGAAGAGACCATTTCCACCAAGGTGGGTAGAGAACTTGCCTTTAAACGCTGGTCATTCTTGCGTTCACCAACAGGACAGGCACTGAGGGCATGGTCACGCAAACAATGACCTTCTTCCAGTAGCATAAGGCGAGACAAATCCAGATCATCCAGGGAATTTGCATTGGTCGCATTTTTATCTTTCTTGTTGTAGACAAGGAATAAATGCTCTTTGGCAATTTCGACAACCTTTAAGCTACGCGTATCAAAAGGCAGCGCAAGTACAATCATGTCCAGATTGCCATGTTCCAGTTTCTCTACAATCTTGTCACTTTGAGCCTCATGCAGATGGAGTTGAATTTTTGGCAACTGCTGGTGCACTTCATCCAAAAGCTGGGTCAGGATAAAGGGTGCAATGGTTGGGATGATGCCAAGATGAAGGTCACCTGTTAAAGGTTCGCTCATTTCACGGCTTAAACGCATTAGGTCCTGCGCATCGGCCAATAACACGCGGGCCCGTGCAACAACCTGTTCACCTAAAGGGGTTAAACGGACGTTTTGACGATCACGCTCAACTAAGACGCCACCTAATAAGCGCTCCAGTTCCATAATGCCGCCCGACAGTGTTGACTGGGTGACAAATGAACGGCGTGCTGCTTCGGTAAAATGTAAAGTTTCCGACAACGTAACTAAATATGATAGCTGTCTTAATGAGGGTAATGCAGCCATAGTGTCCTAGTGTGATGATCTAAAATGATGAGCAAACAAACCGCTAAGTTGTGGAATGAAATGTGCTGGAATATCATGCCCCATTCCTTGAATTAATTCAAACTTAGCACCAGAAATCGCTTTTGCTACAGCTTTTCCGTGACTTGGGGGCAGCAAACGGTCTCTTGAACCATGAACCACCAAGGTCGGTTGGGTAATGTTCCTGTTTAATGGCAACAGGGAACCCGTACATAATATTGCTAAAAACTGTTGAAGTACACCCGCTGGGTAAAAACTACGACGATATAGCTTGCGAATGGTTTGAATTGCCTCAACCTGGTTCACATAACCTGGTGATCCAATGATGTGAAATACTTTCAGGCTGTGATTGACAATGGTTTCCTCGTCATGCGTTGCTGGTTTGCCCAGTAGGCTTAAAATCTGTTTTGGATAAGGTGGCGGCAAAAAAGGCTGGTTATTACTAGTAAACAGTAAACCCACTTTTTCAACTTTTTCTGGATATTTTGCCGCAACAATCTGTGAAATCATGCCACCCATGGATGCACCAAGAATATAGGTTTTCTCGATACCCAACTGGTCAATCAGCATGGCAACATCATCTGCCATGTCATACAGGGTATAGGGTGCTCCCTCATTACCTAGACCGACCATAAAGCGGCTCATCAGCTTCATGGTGTTGAGACGTTGGCGTTCTTTGTTGCGGACCTTGGAAGATAGCCCAATATCACGGTTGTCAAAACGGATGACACGGAATCCCTGATCAATCAGCGATTTGCAAAAGAAGTCAGGCCAGAACAGCATTTGTGCACCTAAACCCATGATCAGTAGAATGGTTGGGTGCTCAGGATTGCCGCCCATCTCTACATGCAATTCAATGCCATTGCCCAAAGTGACTTTGGTTTCCTGCATAAAAGGTGCATAAGGCGACATATTAAATTGTAAAGCACTGTTCATGGCATTCGTTCCGTGTTGAATTTTTTTTATAAATACAGGGTCAGAGTTTGGGGGATATTCATTTCACAACAAACTCTGGTATTTAAACCCTAAACCTGTGCAGGAATCAAGTCTGGAACGAGTTTGCTTAAGGCTAAACGCTGTTTACTTGCGGTTGCCCCCAACAGCACAAAACCTCTTAAGGTGCCTTGACTGTCTATTGCTTTGGCAAGCATACCGTCATCAAACTCTTCAGTTTCCCAGTTCACATCAACATCCAGTGGTGCAGGTAAAACAGTCAGCGGTGCGGCAGGTGTTTTTACCGCAACTGGCATTGCAGGGTAATGGACATTGGTATTTTGACCACTCAGTGTTTTTGCCAAGGCACGGGCCTGTTGCATGATTGGCATGACGAATGGCAGCAATGTTCCATTCACCTCAGCACAGTCACCCACTGCATAGATGTCAGGTTGGCTGGTTTCCAATAGGGTATTGGTAATGATGCCACGACTGGTCTGGATATTTGCATCTTTTGCCAGCGCAATATTTGGCTGTAAACCAATTGCTGAAAGAACGATGTCAGCGACTAAGGTCTGACCATTGGCCAATGTGACCGCATAGTCTTCGCCATCATTGATCTTGGTCACTTTTTCAACAGTGGTTGAAAGGGCGAATTTAATGCCCGCCTGCTCTAAATTGGTTTTAAAGGCTTCCGCAACATGGTTTGGTAATAAACGGCCCAGTGGTTGTGGGGCAAGGTCAATCACGGTGACATCGTAGTTACTGTGAAGTAAGTCATTGGCAAATTCACAGCCAATCAAGCCCGCACCCAAAATAACCACACGCTTGTCTTTACGTTTTGACAGGTTCTCACGGAATGTGCGGTAATCAGTCAGCGAGTTCACCACATGAATATCATCACTACCATCACCTGCAATGGCTAAACGGATTGGATTGGCACCCACAGCCAAAACGAGTTTTGAATAGGGTTGAGTAATGGTTTCACCATTTTTTTCCAACGTGATTTCATGCCTTTCAGCATTAATTTCCTTGACCCAGGTTTCGGCCTCAATACGCATGTTCAACTGGGTTGCCATTTTTGTGGCATCGCCCAAAGCAATTTGTTCAGGTGCCTTATTGCCCGCAAAGGCATTTGATAATGTTGGTTTTGCATAATTCACCGCATCATCCGCACAGATCATAACCAGTTCTTGTTCAGGACTGAGTTTACGAAACTCACGTGCAACTGTGTAACCCGCCATACCTGATCCAATGATGATGATAGGATGCATTATATTCTCCAATATTTTTTCACTTAAAACACATTACAGGAAAAAAAGACCATGCTCATGTCATGGTCTTTTTTAATTCATTTAGATTTCAACCATCTCAAAATCAGCTTTTGAAACGCCGCAATCTGGGCAAGTCCAGTCATCTGGGATATCTTCCCATTTGGTACCTGCGGCAATGCCGTCTTGTGGCCAGCCTTCAGCTTCGTCGTAAATCCATCCACAGACGATACATTGATATTTTTTCATTGATAACTTTCCCTATATTAGTGGTAACTTTTGCTATTGAAGATAAGGATAAAAATTGCAATTACAATGCCGAGCAGTATGTTAACCATGCAAAACTCACGCAATCACCTAAAAATTTAACTTGCGATAGTTTACAAGTATGCACTGAAACAAGCAAGCCAATGACAGGCAACATTCAACCCCATATCGCAAATCTTTAAACCAGTTCGCCCAAGCCTAGCCTATTCATCATGGTTAAAGTAAATACTTTACGCCATCCATAATGCTGATTGGTTCAGCCTGAAAAAATTGCTAAAATAAGGCACGCTTTAGCAATTTTTACTTAATTTTTTACTTAACCCTTATTTTTTCTGAATTTGGTCAATCCTATGCAATCGACTATCTCCCCTGATTCACC
>NZ_DDAH01000056.1:0-12408 GCF_002333245.1 Acinetobacter sp. UBA2063 | reverse complement strand
AGTGTTGATTTCAGAACGTTGCTGGTCAATTTTATCAAGCAGTGGGGTAATGCGCTGTTGGGAAGCAACGGCTTCCGCATCATTTTCAAAGTGGTTGAACCATTCACGCCAGTTGACCAAAATTCTGGACAGGGTGAGGTGCTGTAATACATCGGTCAGGTCTGTAGTAAGTTCGGGCTTACCCATAATCCGCATATTGTATAGACTTTGCTGATTGCTAAAGATAAAAATTTTAATTAGGTCAATCAGTGTGGTGTTGATCTCGACATCAATTGTACGATCATTGGCGGCAAGGTCGAATAAAATGCCTTTTTCAGTGAACTGAATGTAAAAATCAAAGAAAGGGATGTAGCTGTTTATCCTGATCGTGGTTTTTTTCTGGATCAGTTTCTGTGCCTGTAAGCGCAGGGTGGCATCGTGGGTTAAAATAAAGGAAAAAAAAGTCTCTAAAGCAATCAATGTCACATTTAGCCATAAATGTTTGGATTTTGAGCTTTCGTTCATTGATTGATTTTTCCTTACCAATATCGCTATAAAACAACAAGACTTGTAAGCCTGATCATCCTTACTCAATTATTAAAAATAATTTACAGGTCTTTGTTGCTTTGTAGAACAGTTTTATAAAACGATCAAGTCTTAATTTTGATATTATAAAATCATTTTTATGGTTAAATACCACATACTGTTTGTAAAGTGCTTGGGAGCAATGGTCAATGGATAACTCGAACATAGAAAATCCGAATGAAGAAGCTGAGGTAAAAACTAAGCCAAAATCAAAGAGTTCAAAGAAATCTGCACTCGATTTCAAAAAGTATACACAACAAATCTGGTTGGCAGGTTTAGGTGCTTTTTCACGTGCTGAAGAGGAAGGAAATAAATTATTTGACTCCCTGGTCAAAGTCGGTGAGGAGCTAGAATCCAAGACTGTAGATTTTGCTGATAACACCGTTGGAAAAGTGACTGAGAAAGCCAAAGAGTCGGTGACTGACACCAAAGACAAGGTGGAAAAAATTCTGGATACAGGTGTGAATCATTCGTTGAATCGTATTGGTCTAGTCACTCCAAAAGATCTCCAGCATATCGAGCAACTTTTAGTTCAGCTACATATTAAAGTAGATGCATTGATTGAAGAAAATAATCAATTAAAGAGTAAATTGAATAAAAAGTAAAAAATATAGGCACTCGTCTGTTTATGTGGTTTTTGAGTATTTATTTTTGCTAAAAAGGTCTTTCTGGTATTGCGTTCTCCCCTAAAGCATTGCTATAAAGGCGGCATGGCCTTTTAAACTATAGCCTTGGATCTTAACAAACGATATTAAGAGGATGTTTTTTATCATGAATAAATCAGAATTAATTGATGCGATTGCTGAAAAAGGGGGAGTATCTAAGTCGGATGCTGGTAAGGCACTCGATGCAACAATTGCATCAATCACTGAAGCGCTTAAAAACGGTGACACGGTTACTTTAGTTGGTTTTGGTACTTTTAGCGTTAAAGAACGTGCTGCACGTACTGGTCGCAATCCTAAAACGGGTGCAGAGCTTCAAATTAAAGCAAGCAAAGTGCCTAGCTTTAAACCAGGTAAGGGTTTGAAAGATTCAGTTGCGTAATCTTTTTAAATCAATAAACGCACCGTTTCGGGTGCGTTTTTTATTTATTGAATGAAAAATTCGCTTTGAGCCGTATTCTGCATTCATTCGCTTTGTTTTTTCAGTTAAAATTGCCCCGAAATAAAATATTGGAATTCTTATGGAATCGTTTCGTACAGTCATTAAGGGTTGGCTTGGCAAAGTCCTGTTAGTTTTGTTTTTGACCCCTTTGGCACTTGTAGGTATTGAAGGATATTTTAGTGGTAGCAATAAGGCAGACGTTGCGAAATCGGTTAACGGTCAGGATATTTCTAATAAAGAATTAGAAAGCGCAACCAAAAATTATAAAGATCAATATTTATCATTGGTTAAGGGTGATGAATCACTGCTCAACCTGCCTGTGATTCAGCAAAAGGCACTGGATGCGCTGGTTGCGCGTAGCTTGCTTTTGCAGCAGGCCGAAAAACTCGGTATTTCTTTAAGCGATGTACAGCTTGAGCAAATGTTGGCGCAACAGCCGAGTTTTCAGGAAAATGGCAAGTTTTCCCAGCAGCTCTATGAAAATTACCTGCGTTCAGTGGGCATGACCAATCAGGGGTTGATTGCCAGCCTACGTCAGGACCATGCCTTGAAAATGATTTCAACCACCTTGATGGATTATGCATTGGTGAGTCAGTCAGACCTACAGCAATTGGCTAACTTGCAGACAGAACAGCGTACCCTGCATTTGGCAAGCATCAAGCTGGATGATTATAAAAAGGGTGTAACTGCTTCCAGTCAGGAAATCACAGATTACTACAACAAGCATAAAAATGAATTCAAGCAGGTTGCAAGTGTTGATGTAGATTATGTGGTTTTAAGCCCAGCATTACTTCCTGCGACCAATCTTGCAGTAACAGATGCCGATTTACAGCAAGCTTATAAAGCATTTGTTGAAAAACAGCAAAAAGATGTAAAACGTCAAGTTAAACATATTTTGATCACCACGGATGCCCGTGATGATGCTGCGGCTCAAAAGCTTGCCAATGAGGTCTATGCAAAAATTCAGGCAGGCATGACATTTGCTGATGCCGCTGCTCAGTTTTCTGATGATCCAGGCTCTAAAACTCAGGGCGGTTTGGTGGCGACCTATGCACCAGGTGTTTTCTCAACTGATTTTGACAATGCAGTCAATGCATTAAAGAATGGTGAAATTTCAAAACCTGTTAAAACCCAATATGGTTATCACATTATTGAAGCAAATTCTCCAATGGTGAAATTGCCGTCGTTTGAATCAGAAAAGGTACGTTTAACTGCTGAAGTTGAGAAAACCAAACTGGCGAATCTATTCAGTGATACGGTCAATAGCCTGAATGAAATGGTAGTTGGTAGTGATTCTCTGGATGCGGTTGCACAGGAAGTAAAAGGTGCTCGTGTTGAATCTGTTAAGGGTGTAACCTTAACCACTGATAACCCATATTTGAGCGATTTGAATGTTAAGGCCAAATTGTTTAATGATGATGTGAAGAATGGTGATCGTAACGCATCTTCAAATATTCAGTTGGCAAATGGCGATACCATCTGGATTAAGGTTCGTGACTATCATCCAGCAGGGATCAAGCCATTGGCACAGGCCACAGCAGAAGTAAAGGCGAAAGTGGTTGAAGAGAAAGCCTATAAGGCTGCTCAGGCAAAAATTGCTACCATCCTTGCTGATTTTAAAACCCAACCTGCTGCACAGGTGGTTGCAAAATCACAGGTAACTTTTGAAGATGCAGGTACATATGCACGTTCTCAGGGCTTAAAGCGTGCGATTGAGCGTGCAGCATTTAGTATCCCAGCACCGAGCAAAGAGGGTATGTGGTCTGCTACAACAGCTAAACTGCCAAATGAACTGGTGATTGTTGCTGTTTCCAATGTGAACACCAGTATTGCGAGTGAGTTGCCACCAGAACAAATGCATGAGTTGAGCAAACTCTATCAACAGTTCCGTGGTCAACAGATTTTGGAAGACTATACTGAATATTTAAAATCCAAGGCGAAGATCAAATGAGTTTGTTCTAAGCATAAAAAGCCAGTTTTCATCAACTGGCTTTTTTATTGGAAGAGGTTGGTTATTTTTTTTGAATAAATTTCGCTTCCTCAGATTGAGGATACTTGTTAAGCAACTTGGCCTTATACTGGTTTGCCAAGGCTGTATTTTTATCTACATCTTTTGCAATGCTATACAGCTGATAAACTGCACGTGAAGCTTTTGCAGAGTTAGGATAGCGTGTGGCAACAATATTGTAATTCTGCTTGGCTGCCTTATAGTCCACAGGCTCAACAGCTAAATAGAACTCAGCCAGCCAAAAATAGGCATTGCCCACATAAATACCATTCGGGTGGTTTTTAATAAAGTTTTGCATTGGCTCAATTGCCTTTTTAGCGCCACCTTGTTTATATGCATCTAATGCAACCGTATAAGCTGCTTTTTCGAGTTCAATCTGGTTATTGGTGGTGTTTGTTGTTGCCGTATTTGTCTGTGGCTGCACAGCAGCACGGGCCTGTGTCTGGGCTGGAGGTTTAGGTGTCACATCCGCTACTGGAGGCGGGGTGGGTGTTATTGGGGTTGCTGTCCGCTCTGTTCCAGCCTGAGCGGTATCTGTAGCACCATTTTCTTCGGTATTTTCTTCTGGTGGATCAATTTTCTGTGAAAGTAGCTCCAGACGCTGGTCTAAATCTGTATAGCGGTTTGCAAGCTCTTTCTTGAGTTGTTCAATCGCATTGTCATGTTCTTCTAACTGGCCGCGTAATTTACGAATTTCTTCTTCAAGTTTTTGATTCTTTTGCATGATTTCCCAGTTTAAACTTGGAGAACCTGCAACGACGTTATTGGCTTGCTGTTGGCTTAGGGCACGAGATTCAATCGGGACATTGGCATATA
Source organism: Acinetobacter sp. UBA2063 (assembly GCF_002333245.1). NCBI lineage: Bacteria > Pseudomonadati > Pseudomonadota > Gammaproteobacteria > Moraxellales > Moraxellaceae > Acinetobacter > Acinetobacter sp. UBA2063. Next base: position 7,916 of record NZ_DDAH01000056.1, on the reverse strand, counting down.
AATGCGTACTGCTGAGTAGCGCAATAAAAAGTATAGAATGCTTTTTTAGCATGAAAATTCATCCATAAAGTTGAAAAACAAAGCTGTGGGCGAACAAGTCTTCATTTTTTACTTGCAACACACCGAATACACGTTTTTGATTTAGCCATTAAAACAGCAACTCGTTTAAATGCAATAAGCATTTACAATCTTCAAGCACTTTTGAAGAGAATTAGAGAGCTGTTGTTTAATGTTTATACAGCTTTTAAGTCGGTTATAAAGATATAGTGGCAGTATTGATGAGGAATTAGGCAGTTGAATTAAAAACTTACTGAAAAACAGAGACAAGTCTTGCAACTCAGGTAAAAATCTCTATACTTTGTCAGGCAATGGTAGCCCTACTGGTAGCTTCGCAATTGTACTCTACGAACCCCGCCAGGACCGGAAGGTAGCAACGGTAGTAGAACTATGATGTGCCGAAGTCATGCTGGTAGGGTTGCCACCAATCACTCTTCTTCGCTCGTTCGGGCAACCGCTTTCATAATTACATCCATATCAAAGCCACGGTATTGTAAAAACCGAATTTGTTTTGCCTTTGTTTTTGGATCCTTGGTTACAGCCTCTCCAAATTTTTTAACCTTGAGCTGATACGCCTGTTCATACCAGTCAATATCTTGAAGTTCTTCGGTAATCAATTCAGTATCGAGCTGCTTGGCCTTTAATGTCTGTTTGATGCGTTGTAAGCCTTTTCCCTTGCGAATTTGGCTGGCCAAAGTCTGTTCGGCAACGCGTTGGTCACTCTGATAGTTTTGCCCAGCTAATTCCTCCACCAGATTTGCCACCTCATCAGGATGAACTGCATATTGATTGAGTTTTGTGATTAACTCCGCTTGTGAGTAGTCACGGCGGGTCAGTAGGGCAAAGGCATAAGAGCGTAGTCTCTGACCTGTCAGGGTTTTGGGCTTTTCAGCTTTTTCTGAATTCAACATATTTTCCTCATGAAACAAAAACGCCCCGTAGGGCGTTCTAGCTTAGTTTTCTAACAAGTCTGGTTCTTCTGCATCTTCAGTTTGTGCGGCTTCATTATTGTTTTTGGTGAGAAGTTGCTCACGAATAAGCTTTTCAATTTCCTGAGCCATTTGTGGGTTTTCTTCAAAATGACGAATCACGTTATTTTTACCCTGACCAATTTTGTTGCCTTGATAAGAGTACCATGCACCCGCCTTTTGTACGATTTCCTGCTGTACCGCAAGGTCTACAAGTTCACCGAGTTGGTTGGTGCCTTTGCCATACATAATCTGGAACACTGCTTCACGGAAAGGAGGCGCCATTTTGTTCTTCACAACCTTAACCCTGGTTTCAGAACCCACAATTTCATCGCCCTCCTTAACCTGTCCAATACGGCGAATGTCCAGACGTACAGAAGCATAGAACTTAAGTGCGTTACCACCTGTTGTGGTTTCAGGGCTACCGAACATTACACCAATCTTCATACGAATCTGGTTAATGAAGATCACCATACAGTTGGAGCGTTTTGCATTACCCGTGATTTTACGTAATGCCTGACTCATCAAGCGTGCCTGCAACCCCATATGTGAGTCACCCATTTCGCCTTCAATTTCAGCTTTAGGGGTTAACGCCGCAACAGAGTCGACAACGATTAAGTCAATTGCACCTGAACGAACCAGCATGTCGGCAATTTCCAACGCCTGTTCACCATGGTCTGGTTGTGATACCAGCAGGTTGTCAATATCCACGCCTAATTTACGCGCATACTGCGGGTCTAGGGCATGTTCCGCATCAATAAAGGCACAGGTGCCACCATTTTTTTGACACTGTGCAATCGCCTGTAATGTCATGGTGGTTTTACCTGAAGATTCAGGACCATAAATCTCAATGATACGGCCTTTTGGTAATCCGCCAATGCCGAGTGCGATATCCAGTGTTAAGGAACCTGTAGAGACAGCTTCAACTGCCTGTACTGTATTGTCACCGAGGCGCATCACCGTATTTTTACCAAACTGTTTCTCAATCTGGCTTAATGCAGCTTGTAACGCCTTGTTTTTATTATCATCCATCTCAAAACCTCAAAACTTTATCTTCTTAACGACTAACCCAAGTGGATGTATTGAATCTCAACTTGTTGGGACTTGGGTATAGTGGCAGATTCTCATTGTTTATTCTACATCTGATCCGTGTCTGTACGACACAAGATGACGCATCCATTATTGTAAAAATTACTCGTCATGGTAAGACCATGATTGAGCATTTTCATGTTTAAAACGATTGATATCACGACGGTCTTTTTTACTTGGTCGGTGATCTGGTCGGGCTAGATTATGCATTTTTCGCTGTGAGGCATGCAACTCCCGACGTTCAATACTTTCTGCTGTTTCTTCATAAAGCTGCTGGGCAATTGGTGCGCCACCACGAACCGCAGAAAGAGCCTTGATGATTACGGTTTTTTTCTCAAAACCCTGCTGGATGGTGAGTTCCATACCAATGCGCACGTCTTTGGATACCTTGACGCGTTCATTCTGGTGATGGACTTTACCGCCCTCTATGGCAGCCTTGGCAAGGGAGCGTGTCTTAAAAAAACGCGCTGCCCAAAGCCATTTATCAATGCGCATGGCATCCATGCTTGCTGGTTCATGCTGTTTTTGCATCTGTATCCTGTAGTTTAATTTCAAGATAATCGACAAGTTCAGTGAGATGGTCGAGTGCAGGGTAAGGAAGTTCTGTTGCCGCTCTTGCAGGCTTTGCACTTGAGGGCTGTAGAATACTGAATAGTTGAGCGATGCCAAAGTCTTCTGCACCTTTGAGTACCGCAATGGTGTCATCCACAAAAACAGCTTGGGCTGGATTAAAGGGATGCAGTTGTTGTAGCTTTTGCCAAAATGCAACTTCCTCCTTGGCATGTCCCAGTTCCTCACTGCTGACCATTACTTCAAAATAGGGGCTTAACTCGATATTTTCAAGTTTAAGCTGTAGCCCTGCGTGGTCAGCATTGGTCAGTAACCAGCAGCGATAGCCCCGATTTTTGAGTTGTTGCAAAAGTTGATGACAGCCTATACGGGCACGAATTCTTTCACGATGTTCGTATTGGAGTTGTAATACATCAACACCAACTTTCGCCGTCCAGTAAGCCGAAGAATACCAAGATAGTGTATGCTTATGCTGTTGGTAGAACTGAAACAGGGTTTGTTGGCTCTGTTGCAGACTGCATTGATGGACCTGGGCATGTCGCTCTGGCAAACAATGATTCCAGATGAAATCGTCAAAGGCTAAATCAAGTAAAGTGCCATCCATATCAAAGAATATGATGGGTTGCTGCTGTAAATCTGAATATGACATAAGGTTGATCTATGTTTATTAAAACGCTTGCCCCACAGGATCAGTTGATTTCGCAACTTGTGCCAATCATGGCGCAGGCAAGTCAAATATTGCTGGAAGAATACCAAAGTTATTGTGCAGGTTGCGAGTTTAATATTCAGGAAAAAAGTGATGATTCACCTGTGACACAGGCTGACCTCAAGATAAACCGTTTTTTATTAAAGCACTTGGCGGAAATAACCCCCGATTTGCCTGTATTGTCAGAAGAAAGTGATTATTCTGCCCGAGCTGCATGGCAACGTTGCTGGATGCTTGATCCTCTTGATGGAACCAAGGAGTTTATTCATGAACGTGATGAATTTACCATCAACCTGAGCCTGATTGAAGACAGTCAAACTACTTTCGCGATTATTGCGGTGCCGTGTGAACAGGTGATGTATATCGGTTATACCTCACAGCAGCCTTATAAATACAGTTTTAGCCGCCAGCAATGGTCGCAGTACCAGATTGAAGAACATGTGGCTGAAGCAGCAATTCAAATTGGCCTGAGTCATCATAGTAAGAATCCAAAATACAAAAACTTTATTGAACAGATTTTGCGGTATCGTGAGGTTATTCGTCGTGAGGCGGGCAGCGCCTATAAATTCTGTATGATGCTGGAGGGGGAAATTGATATTTATCCGCGCTTTCATCCAACCTCTGAATGGGACACCAGTTCAGGACAGGCTTTTCTGGAAAGTATTGGTGGTGGTTTGATGACGCTGGATGGCAAGCCATTTCAGTACAACCAGCGTGAGACTGTGCTGAACAAGGGTTTTATCGCCTTTAGAGATCAGGATTGCAAAAAAATTGCTTATGATGCCTTGAGTCATTCAGGCATTTTAGATTGAGAGTTGAGCAGCTCATGGTATAGTGGGCTAAATTCTTATCTTTTATAATTGTAATATGGCCCTGCATTTATTGCCAAAAAGTATGTTTGAAGCAATTGATTTACTTCCCAATGCTTCAACCCCAGTGACTTTATTTACCCGCCACTCGCTGCGTGAGCTGGTAAATGGTCAGGGCTTGGCAAGCTATGATCTACAGTTGACTGAACAGGGGCGGGAGCTTGCCTATGCATGGGGGCAGTATTTAATTCAGAATACAGATCGGGCCATTCAGCACTGTATTTCAAGCCCAATCCAGCGTTGCGTGGATACCGCCGCATTGATGATAGAGGGTGCGGATCGCACCCATAAAGTGGTTAATACCCATACCATTGAAATTGTTGAACAGCGTTTGCTGGTTGAACCAGGCAGCTTTGTACTGGATATTCAGCAGGCTGCGCCCTATTTCCGTAAACAAGGTGCATTAGGGTTTATTAATAGTTTTGTGAACAATGCTTTGCCTGGTATGAAACATCCAATTACAGGCGTTTTTGATGTTCTGGAGCTGTTATATCATACCCATCCGACGCAACATCAGGGTTTAAGCTTGGCTGTTAGCCACGACACCATTCTTGCTGCGATTGTTGCTGTTATTTCAGGTAACAAACAAATTGAACAGTCCGATTGGCCTGACATGATGGAGGGGCTGTTTGTCTGGTTTGAGGGAGAGGATTTTAGCAATAGTAAGCTAAAATGGATTTGGCGTGGTCAAAAGCATGAACTGGTCATTAAAGATTTTCAGAATAAATAAGACTTTTGAAAAGTATGATTTAATTGTGCAATTTAAAATTAACAAACTACTAACGTTGCATTAGTAAATTGAAGATAATAAAAAAGCCCGAAAATCGGGCTTTTTTACATGCATCAAATTAGTTAGCTAAAGCTTTAATTTGAGCGTTTAAGCGGCTCTTGTGACGAGCAGCTTTATTTTTGTGGATGATGCCTTTATCAGCCATACGGTCGATTACAGGAACAGCTTTTTTGTAAGCTTCTGTAGCAACACCATAATCACCAGCAGCGATTGCATTTACTGTACGTTTGATGTAAGTACGAACCATAGAACGCAAGCTTGCGTTGTGTTTGCGTGCTTTAACGTTTTGACGAGCACGTTTTTTAGCTTGAGCAGAGTTTGCCACTCGTGCACTCCTTGAAAATAAGTTGGTCTGGGCGGGCTGAAGTTTAAACCAACAAAATTGGAAACATTCACCAGCCCGTAAACAAGTGCCATATTTTGAGGAAACTACGTCGCGAAGTCAAGCCTTGTAATGTGTTTAACTACATTTAACAGGTGATAATCTTGCAAGAAAACGTTACATTAACCCTAGTTATAACTTGAGTGATATAAAAATGAAAAGAGGTGATAAAAAAGCAATTGTGATTGGTGCAACGGGTCTGGTTGGCCAGGCCTTGGTGGAACGGTTGCAACAATCAGATGATTTTAGTTTAATCACGGTTGTGGTGAGAAAAAATTCAGATATATTAAAATCTTATAGTAAAGTAACACAGCTTATTCTGGAAGATTTTCTTTTGTTGAATGATGAGGACGTCAGTTCACATACCCATGCGTTTAGCTGCTTGGGAAGCACCATTAAACAGGCGGGTTCAAAAGAAAAATTTTATGCAATTGATTATGAAATCAATGCACACTTTGCTGATCTGGTTCAGGATAAAAATATTCATTTATTGGTTGTCAGTGCCTTGGGAGCGAATGCTAAATCGCCAATTTTCTACAATAAGGTAAAGGGTGAACTGGAACAATATCTCAAAAGCCTCTCAATTTATAAACTTTCAATTTTCCAGCCTTCATTGTTGATTGGTAAGCGCAGTGAAGTAAGGGTGTTGGAAGATATGGCTCAGACCGTATATAAACTGGTCGAAAAAGCTTGGACCAAGCCGTTTAAAGTTAAGCCTGTATCAGCTGAACAATTGGCGCATACTATGCTGGTCGCAGCCCAGACCCAATCAGCTGCATTTAAGCTGTATGATAATTTGAGTATACAACAAACCCAATAATGGAGAACTTCAGTGGCAACAATCCCTTTTGTAACCTGTGACCTGTTAGATGATAATCCTGAGAAAGACCTACAAGTCGTCACACCAAGCCTGGATGGAAAATTCTTTAAAAGTTATGGTGCGCGTAAAACTTTTGGTGGGCAGGTTGTAACAGTCAAGTGTTTTGAAGATAACTCACGTGTAAAAGAGCTATTGGCAACTGACGGTACAGGCAAGGTGCTGGTTGTGGATGGTGGGGCTTCCATGCGTTGCGCGCTAATGGGCGATTTGATTGCTGAATCAGCTGTGAAGAATCATTGGAATGGTGTGGTGATTTATGGCTGTGTGCGTGATGTTGACGCGATTGCTGAACTGGATTTAGGGGTTCATGCATTGGCTGCAATTCCACAAAAAAGTAACCGTAAAGGCATAGGTGAAGTTGATATTACCTTGTATTTTGGTGGCGTAACAATCAGTTCTGGTGATTATATCTATGCTGATAATAACGGAATTGTGATTGTTAAAGAAAAGTTGGTCGACTGCTAAAAGGAACATGATATGCTGAAAATGGTGAATCATCAAATTAAGGTTTTACAATCTGTTGTTGCAACTTTAATTGAAGGTGGAAGAGGTGTGATGGGAACACCCCAACCGAATCAGCCTTCGAAACCGTTAAAACTTTATGAGTTTGAAGGTTCACCCTTTTGCCGCCGTGTTCGAGAGGTCATTACCTTGCTGAATCTGGATGTGGAAATTTATCCATGTCCTAAAGGTGGGAAGAAGTATCGCCAAATTGTAAAAGATAAAGGTGGAAAAAAACAGTTTCCATTTTTAATTGATGAAAATACAGGGGCTCAACTTTATGAGTCACAAGAGATTATTCATTATCTATTCAAGCATTATTGTAAAACAGGGCAAACTCCTAGGAAATTCAGCCACTATCCAAAGCTTCCGTATATTTCGGCTTTGGCTTCAGTTGCCAATGTGGGTCGTGGTATCTGGATTGACCAGCAGATTATAGATCGTCCCGCTCCAGAAAAGTTATTAGAGTTGTGGAGCTTTGAGGCAAGTCCTTATACACGTTTAGTGCGTGAAGTTTTAACCGAATTAGAACTCCCTTATGTACTACATAATGTACCAAAAGAACGCTGGCAAGATATGGGACCTGCGGTTTTACGTTTGAAACCAGGCCACTATATTCCACTGCCTAATGGCAAGCGTGAAAAAGTGGTTGAAGTCATGGGGCGTGATATTCAGGTGCCATATCTGGTTGATCCAAACACAGGCGTGAAGATGTTTGAGTCAGCCAAGATTGTTGAGTACCTGAAAAAGCAGTACGGAAAATAAATTAGGACTTACGCATTGACGGATTCAAAAAAGTATTCAACTAGTTTATAAAGTATCTGTGATCAGACGAACTAAACATGCTTCTACAGCAACTTGTACATTACCCATTTGAGAAGTTTCAGGTAAGACGATCTAAACTGATTTTGAATCATATTTTTTCAGCCTTGATGGCCTACGTGGAGATACAAAAAAACCAGTTTGAGCAGATCTTTGAAAATGTATATCGTTGGCAGAAGAAATTATTTAGACCAATGATCAAAAACTTCATTGATGACTTTATTCTCGATAAAAATCATCTGCTACCACAGAGAGTCTATAAATAACAGTGCGTAAGTCCTA
>NZ_DDAH01000188.1:3088-4654 GCF_002333245.1 Acinetobacter sp. UBA2063 | reverse complement strand
GTCGTCTTTGCGTAAGTCCTATATAAAAAACTTTTAAAAACATTGTGTTAATTTTTACAATATTTTTAGATTAAATAGGTTGCAAAAAAAATTTATTATTCACGGTTCTTGGGTATAGAATACCGCGCTTGTTTAACCTTAAACCGCGCACTGGTTTATAAGGCTTTTATATGTTTAATGTATTGTCTCGCTTAAGTTTAGTCAGCAAAATTATTATCGCTATTTTTCTAGGGGTTGGCGTGGCATTGCTTTTCCCTGGCTTTACACCCTACCTAAGTTTATTAGGTGAATTGTTTATTAAAGCATTAAAGTCAGTTGCACCGATTTTAGTGTTTGTTCTGGTTCTTGCCTCAATCGCAAATTTCCAAGTGGGACAAAACTCAAATTTGAAACCTGTACTGGTGTTGTATGTGGTTGGAATGTTGCTTGCCGCATTCAGTGCCGTGATTGCCAGCATCGTGTTTCCAAGTCAGCTATTTCTGCATTTGGCAACCGATACAACCTTAAAGGCACCTGGAAGCCTTGCTGACATTTTAAAAAACCTGCTTTTAAGCTTTATCGCCAACCCAGTACAGGCGATTAGTGAAGCGAACTTTATTGGTATTTTGGCATGGGCAGTGGGTTTGGGACTGGCCCTGCGACATGGTTCAGATTCAACCAAGCAAGTGTTGACAGATGTGGCTGATGCGGTCAATAAGATTATCCATACCGTGATTGGTTTTGCTCCTGTGGGTATTTTTGGTTTAGTGGCAGTGACCTTTGCCGATGCAGGCTTGGCAACGCTGTCCAGTTATGCACACTTGTTGATGGTTTTAATTGGAACAATGATTTTCGTGGCATTGGTCATCAATCCAGTTCTGGTTGGTATTACAATGCGGGCAAATCCATATCCCTTAGTTTTTCAATGCTTAAAAGAAAGTTGGATTACCGCATTTTTCACCCGTAGCTCAGCCGCCAATATTCCTGTAAACCTCGATCTGGCGCATCGTTTAGGTGTGAATGAAGCGATGGCGAGTGTTTCAATTCCATTGGGTGCAACCATTAATATGGCAGGCGCGGCAGTTACCATTACGGTATTAACACTTGCCACGGTAAATACCCTAGGCATTCATATTGATCTTAGCATGATGCTGATTCTCTCTATTGTCGCAGCAGTTTCCGCCTGTGGCGCTTCAGGTGTTGCGGGTGGTTCTCTGTTACTTATTCCTGTTGCATGTAGCTTATTTGGTATATCATCAGAGATTGCAATGCAAGTCGTTGCAATTGGTATGATTATTAGTGTATTGCAGGATTCAACCGAAACCGCGTTAAATTCATCAACCGATGTTCTGTTTACTGCTGCTGTAGATTTCCGAAACCGCTAGAATTAGTAGTTTGAGCTTGCTATGCCTTTACAACGTTTACCCAACTGGATTCAATTTGGTGCTTTCCTATTGGCATTAAATGCAGGCATGGTAAACGTTCTGGGTTTATTCACGGTTCTACACCAATCCGTTTCACATATGACAGGCAATGTCAGCATGCTCGCAATGAGTCTGCTTGACTGGCGGCCTGAGCATTTTATCT
>NZ_DDAH01000188.1:0-2981 GCF_002333245.1 Acinetobacter sp. UBA2063 | reverse complement strand
CTAAGCCTTGTCATCCTTTGTTTTGTCATTGGGTCTTTTTACAGCGGCCTGATTCTTGGCAATGGTCACGTGACCTTTGGTAGACATTATGGCGTGCCGCTTAGTCTGGTTGCCATTTTCCTGCTTCTTACCTGGTTACTGTTGCCATTTTTCCCCCGTTATGGACTGCTGTGGGCATGTGTGGCAATGGGTATGCAGAATGCGATGGTCAGCCATTATAAAGGCGCAATTATCCGTACCACGCATTTATCTGGTGTCTTAACCGATATTGGTCTGACACTCGGATATAAGGCCCGTGGCTTAAAAGTTGAAAATCGCCGTATTTCCTTACATGTATTGATCTTTATTGGTTTTTTAATGGGTGGACTGATTGCCAGTTTGCTTTATCCTTATTTAAAATTACAAACCTTTCTCATACCCACAGGTTTAAGCCTTGCCATGAGTATGACATATTGGATCGTTTATTTTCGTTCTTCTTCTCACCCAAATCTGGATTGAATTATGGTTAAAAATGCACTGCAAGCGCAATTATTAAAAGCAGGTTTAGTTGACAATAAAAAAGCAAAGAAACTGACCAAGCAAGCCCAGCATGAACAGCGCACTGGACAGAATGATGATGCAGCATTAAAAGCGGAAATTGACCGTGTCAATCAGGAAAAACTGGCAAAAGACCAGGCACTCAATCTGGAAAAACAGCGTGTATTGGAAGAAAAAGCCCTTAAGGCATCTATTATCCAGATGATTAAACAACATAAGATTAATCAAACTGACGGTGATGCAGTTTACCAGTTTATTGATGACAGCAAGATCAAGAAAGTCTATATCTCACAACAGGTTTATAATGCGCTGGTTTCAGGCTCGCTTGTGATTGCAAAGGATCAAGAGAGTTATGCATACCTCCCTAAAGCATTGGCGGAGAAAATTGACCAGAAAATGCAGGGCTTTATCATTGTGAATAATAATACATTGACCAATGATCAAACAACGGACGAGGAAGACCCATACGCAGCCTATGCGATTCCAGATGACCTGATGTGGTAATCTATTTTTAACAAATGTTAAAATTTCTTAAGAATCGTATATAAAATGTGACCAAATTATCATAGCAGCGTTTAACACCTTAAAATTCCACTTCAAGAATTTTAAGGTGTTTAGGTTTGGATTATTTAAATTTTATAGCTGATATTCGAAGTGAACTAAGCCACTATCCGTGGCTAGAAACCTTGCTTGCCTTGATTGTTCTCGTCCTCTTTGCCTCATTAGCGAACTTTATTGCCAAGAGAGTGATTGTTCGGGGTATCCGCTATTTAGTCACCAAACTAAAAACATCGAACCAATCCATTTTTGCCGAGCACAGCATTATTCGCAGACTTGCCAATCTTGTTCCTGCCCTTGTGGTTATGAATGGGGTTACCACCATTCCTCATCTTTCACCCAAATTGATCATGTTTATTCAGATGGGTGCCCAGGCATTCATTTTCCTCACCATTGCACTGACCATCAGTGAAGCACTGAATATCTTTAACCTGATTTATCAACGTAATCCAAAATCAAGGAACAAGCCGATCAAGGGTTATCTACAGTTGATCAAGCTTATTTTGTTCGTTGTGTGTGGTCTGTTGATTCTGGGTACTTTCCTTAAAAAGGATGTATTCACCTTGCTGGCTGGCTTTGGTGCCATGGCAGCAGTCCTGATGCTGGTGTTCCAGAACACCATTTTATCCTTGGTGGCGAGTGTACAGATCGCCTCTTATGACATGGTGCGGATTGGTGACTGGATTGAAATGCCTTCTTTAAATGCGGATGGTGATGTCATTGATATGTCATTACATACCGTGACCGTACAGAACTTTGATAAGACATTTACCACCATTCCAACCAATAAACTGGTGACAGATACCTTTAGAAACTGGCGTGGTATGAGTAATGCAGGTTGCCGTCGCATCAAGCGGTCACTTTTTGTTGATCAAAGTAGCGTACATTTTATGAGTGACGAAGAGCAGCAAAAGCTAAAAGAGTTCTTGCTATTAGATCAGTATCTGGATGCCAAACAATCTGAAATTGAAGATTTCAACAAACAACTGAGCAATCAGTCGCGCTACAACCAAAGACGTTTAACCAATCTTGGCACATTCAGGGCATATGTTGAGTTTTATCTGAAACAGCATCAAGGCATTGCCCAAAACCAGACATTATTGGTCCGTCAGTTGCAGCCGACCAGTGAGGGCTTACCTTTGGAAATCTATGCATTTACAAATACAACGGCATGGGCATCTTATGAAGCAATTCAATCTGATATTTTTGATCACTTGATTGCGATTATTCCTGAGTTTGGATTGAGAATTTATCAGGCACCATCAGGTCATGACTTTCAAAACCTAAATACTGGGGCTGCAAATCCAACCTCTCTTACAGGTCTGAATGAGGGCTGAGATAACTTTTACACCATTTCCAAATGAATAAGCCTCCCATATGGGAGGCTTAATTTAAAGCTCAAAATATTAAATCTGCTTTCAATGATGAGATTACAGAACTAAGTATGAAAACGGAAAATTAAGATTTATTCTCAATTCAATGAATACTAAGTTCCTCATCTTTTGCAACGACCACCGCGGTCAGAATCGGGATACCAAGAATAACAGGAACAACAATAATCCATAAGTCAGTCGTTAAGGCACTCGAAAAGAAAAAGTGAATAACAATTGCGGCTAAAGCCAATACTGAAAACAAAATAGCCATGAATCGAATTGCAAATTTAACAAGCATCTTTTAATCCTGTTTGGTTCTGGTGTTGTCTTTCAGTATACGCCTGTTTTAACCGATGTATTCAGTTTTTAATATCTATCATTAAAATATTTAGGCGGCCATTTTTCGACATTCAATTGCACATTGACGACACAACGCATTAACGCCCATTTTCTTCATTAAAGTACGTGTATGACGCCGTCCTATATGATGTCCTTGACGGTTCAATAAATCAC
>NZ_DDAH01000190.1:0-5752 GCF_002333245.1 Acinetobacter sp. UBA2063 | reverse complement strand
GCCGTAGACTTACCTAATGTACCTGCGTTCGCATTTTGAAGATAAATGCGATCAGAATTTTGGTCAATGCTATATAGTTTGGTTGAACCTGTGCCAGCAAAGGCATTGGTATAAGCACCTGCAACAACTGCTGCACTACCTGTGGCTAAATTAATCGTGCCATCTGTAATGGTTGCACCAGTATCAACATTGATACGCAAGTTTTGTCCTGTGTTAGAAATTACACGTAGGCGATCTGCAGCAGGGTTAAAATTAACAGTGATAAGGTTGGCATCACCCATAATTTGTGTGAAAGATGCATTTCCATCTGCGTTATCGCTCGGGTCGGCGATGAGTTTTCTCAGGAAACTTGCTTCGCCATTGTTTGGATTTAAAGTATATAAGTTCCCCTGTAGACCAACAGCATAAAGTTTTCCATCTTTAGGGCGGTAATCAATACCTACCAGTTCATCCCCAGACATTAATCCTTTAATCTTGCGGTTAGACACAAGCTTGTCAGGCATTGATCTATCGACTGAACTAATCATTCCATTGGCAGTTAGAATTAAAGTATCGCCAGTATTCACATTTGACGACTCGGCATCGTTGTCTGAATCACTATTACAACCTAACAATGCAAAGCTTGCTAATGCAGTAACAGTCAAAGCTGTAATTTTCTTATTCATGTGTCTATCCTGATCTCAAAGTTATTTATAATAAGAAGTCTTCTTCCAATTAACGGTTTAAATTGACAAAGCTTCTTGATATTCATTTTTTGTTCGGAGGAAATTCCAAAAAAGATGGATGTATTAAGTTTAAAAATACAAATCACAATTTTTTAAAATTCACTTCTACTCCAATCAGGTTATGCGGACTAGGGTGTAAAGTAAATTAATGTTTTTAAGTGATTTTTTGGTAGTAGCGTGTCGATTGGTAATTATTCACGAGGAATTCACGCTCGTTAAGAAACGTTAGTTAGTTCACAGAAATTATTTTTTAAAATTGGATTATCTCATATCAAAAATTAAAAAAGAGAACATGATTGTTCCCTTTTTTACTTCATAGAAACTTGATTAAGCTTCTACAGTTTGTACAGCAATTTTCTTGGCAGGGTCAACTTTACGGCGTACCGCAGGCACAGGTTCACCACGATACTGTCGGTCGGCAAAGTAACTTGAACGAACCATTGGCGCAGACCAAATGTTTCTGAAGCCTAATTTACGACCATGTTCTGCGTAGCGCTCAAATTCTTCTGGTGTCACAAAACGATCAATTGGCGCATGTTGTTTGGACGGCTGTAAATATTGTCCAATCGTGACATAGTCCACATCGTGCGCACGCAGATCATCCAGTAATGCAAGCACTTCCTCTTCAGTTTCACCAATCCCAACCATCAAACCACATTTGGTCGGGACATCAGGGCAGTATTCCTTAAACATTTTTAGTAGCGTTAACGAATGCTGATAGTCTGAACCTGGACGCATGGCTTTGTATAAGCGTGGCACGGTTTCAATATTATGATTGAAAACATCGGGTGGACATTCTGTCATGATGCGTAAGGCAATATCCATACGACCACGGAAATCAGGAACTAAAATTTCTAATAAAGTTTTTGGACTCAAAGCGCGAGCTTCTTTAATACAATCCACAAAATGTTGCGCGCCGCCATCGAGTAGGTCATCCCGATCCACCGAAGTAATGACGGCATATTTCAAACCTAAGTTGGCAATGGTTTCTGCCATGTGACGTGGTTCTTCAGGGTCAAGCGCATTTGGTCGACCATGTGCAACGTCACAAAAAGGACAACGTCGGGTACAAATTGCCCCCATAATCATAAAGGTTGCTGTACCACCACCAAAACATTCTGGCAAATTCGGACAGGCCGCTTCTTCACACACGGTATGCAATTTTTGTGCACGCAGCGTAGTTTTAATGCGTTGCACTTCTTCAGGGGCCGCCATTTTGACGCGTATCCAGTCAGGTTTACGTGGGACTTCAACCGTAGGAATCACCTTTACAGGAATTCTAGCGACTTTTTCCGCGCCACGAAGTTTTACGCCCTGTTCAGGTTTACGGTGTTCAGACATATTTCACTTTTCCCTTAATTATTGAACCGATCAAGACTGCATTATTATAGTCAAGTTTGTAGTAGAAACAGGTATTCATTTTGAAAATGTCAATATTTAAAATATATGGTTGAGAAATACATTAATTCGCCGCATATTAGTTATCATATATTTAGAAGTAACAGCAACAATGAAAGGAGCTTTGAATGCCACGTAAGAAAGAGGTCATTGGTGGGAATATTGTGAAGTTTGATGCAGTTGTTCTCGGTTCTGGCCCTGCGGGTGAAGGCGCGGCAATGAAGCTTGCAAAAGCAGGTAAACGTGTTGCAATTGTTGATGTTCGTGATCAACTCGGTGGTAACTGTGCACACGTGGGAACAATTCCGAGTAAAGCATTACGTCAAACGGTTTCCAGTATTATCCGTTATCAGCGTGATCCAATGTTTCAAAAAGTAGGTGAATGGAAACAGTTCACCATGAAACAGGTGCTGCGTAATGCGCATAAAGTGATTCAGCAGCAAGTCGATACACATACCCGTTTTTATGACCGCAACAAAATTGAGGTCTTTCATGGTCGTGCCTATATTCAGGATAAAAACACCGTCCTGATTTTTGGTCAGGATGGCATTAAGGATAGCATTATCTGTAAACAAATCGTGATCGCAACAGGTAGCCGTCCATATCAACCGAAAGAATTAGACTTTAACCATCCCCGTGTGTTTGATTCAGATAAGATCCTTGATCTGGATTATGCAATCCATAAAATCATTATCTATGGTGCAGGGGTGATTGGCTGTGAATATGCCTCCATTTTCATTGGGCTGGACCATAAAGTTGACTTGATTAATACCCAGCATAAACTTTTAAGCTATCTGGATGATGAAATCGCCGATGCATTGTCTTACCACTTGCGTGAGCAAGGGGTCCTGATTCGCCATAATGAACAAATAGATCATTTAGAAACTTTTGATGATCATGTGGTGCTGCATTTGCAAAGCGGTAAAAAAATTAAAGCCGATGCGATTTTGTGGTGTAACGGACGTTCGGGGAATACCGATGGTTTAGGCTTGGAAAATGTTGGTTTAGTGCCGAATAGTCGTGGTCAGCTCACGGTGAATGACCAATATCAAACCGAAGTTGATAATATTTATGCTGCGGGTGATGTCATTGGCTGGCCATCGTTGGCATCGGCTGCATACGACCAGGGACGCTGTGCTGGGGCGAATATGGTGGGCGAGAAGAACGTTAAACCGATCAAGGATGTCCCAACAGGAATTTATACCATTCCAGAAATTTCATCGATTGGTAAGACTGAACAACAGCTTACCGATGAGAAAGTCCCTTATGAAGTAGGGCAGGCATCTTTCCGTCACTTGGCCCGTGCACAGATTACGGGTGATACGGTAGGTGAATTAAAGATTCTATTCCACCGCGATACTTTGGAAGTCTTGGGTATTCACTGCTTTGGTAATAATGCAGCAGAGATTATCCACATTGGGCAGGTGGTTATGCATAGTCCAGACAATACCCTGAAGTATTTTGTTGAAACAACATTTAACTATCCAACGATGGCGGAAGCCTATCGTGTGGCTGCGTTAAATGGTATGAATCGTCTATTCTAAGCGACATAGACATTGTATGATCAAAATGCCAATCAATATGATTGGCATTTTGCTATGGTGTGTTTGATAAAAAGGTGGATATGAAAACTCAAAAAAATAATTTAATTGTCATCGTGATGGTTTTTCTTATTGCTGCTTATTTGAGATTGGATTTCAAGCAAAAACAAAATACAACCAATGGCTCAGCTCTGCCACCTTCTACCAATTTAGTCATAGATGATCAACAGAAGATCATGCAGGCATATCAACAGCAACGAAGTAATATTCAGGTTCAAGCCCAGGGAACAATAAAAGCAATTTTGCCAGATGACGATCAAGGTTCAAAACATCAAAAAATGATTTTACAACTTGAGAACGGATTGACTGTGTTGATTGCCCACAACATTGATTTGGCACCAAAAATTGAGGGACTTAAAAAAGGCGATAAAGTTGAGTTTTATGGTGAATATGAGTACAACCAAAAAGGTGGTGTGATTCACTGGACTCACCATGATCCTCAAGGAAAACACATTGATGGATGGCTAAAATATCAAGGAAGAATGTATCAATGACATCTTCCTTGAATCCTGATGAACCTAACATGCGCTAAATCAGCTTGTAAGCGCCAATTTTTGACGAGATTTCCATTTAGGTAGGACTTTAGCCAAATAAGCGTCCATGCACCATACTGGGCCAATCAGGAGGAATTGCAGGTCCTTGAAGAATGATGGCTTTTTGCCCTCTACTTTGTGCCCATAAAACTGTCCAATCCAGGCAACCACAAAAACGCCAATGTAAAAACCTACCCCTACAGGCAGAATCACAATCAGCCATGCCATGACTGCCAATAGCGCGGCCATTGCCACCGCCAGCACAATATCCAGACGTGCATAAAAGACCAAGGTCAGTACAAGCAGCAGGGCGGTGAGTAGCGTGCTAAAGTGAGCAAGAATCCCAATGATTGAAAAAAGAATGGCTGGAACGCAGACCCAGTGAATTTTTTTATTGGTTTGGTCTTGATGGTTGTCACTATATTCATCAAACCATTCAGTAATTGATTTCACAGCGCTCTCCTTGCTATGCGACTATGTTTTTTTGAATATACCGAAGAAAAGCGAGAGGGTCAAAATGATTCTCGGGAATGGTAAGGAAATGATGTCTCTAATTAAACAAAATAAAAGTTTTGGAAACCTAAAACATAAAAAGCCACACAAGGTGACTTTTTATCGAATTGATGAACCTGAATTAAGAATTAGGCCCATCAACACGTTCAATATTTACATTGGCAGTACCCACATTGGCAAGACCAATCTGTTTCGCTGCACCGTAAGATAAATCGAGTACACGGTTACCATGGAAAGGACCACGGTCATTTATCTTCACAATCACGCTCTTGCCATTGTCCTTATTCGTTACACGGATGTAACAGTTCAAAGGCAGACTACGGTGTGCAGCAGTCAAACCATTCATATCGAATGTTTCACCGCTTGCAGTCTTACCACCATGAAATTGACGACCATACCATGATGCTACGCCAGTTTGGCTAAACTTACGTACGGTATTAGACGCAACAGTGTTAAGTTTTTCAATCACTGAAGGCTCTTCTTCAGGGATATCAATTTTAGCAGCAATTGTTTGGCGACGTACTTTGTCACCATAACTCTCAGTGATTGAAAGACTATTGACGTTAGAAAAACGAGAATTAAAATTTTGAGAATCTTTGCTCAAAACGCGGGCTGCTAAATTAGAACCTTCAACATCATTTGTTAATGATGATGATTGTACCATTTCAGCATGTAACGGGCTTAAACTTAAGCCTGCCGTCAGCGCTAGAATATATTTCAGCGAAAACTGCATTGTATAAACTCCTAGAGAACATGCTTTTCTATCTCAACAAAACAGCATTGAAATACAGTGCACATGTCTAATTATTCACTTTTGCAATTACTTTTCTTGGGTGGATAATATTCAGCGCTTACGAAGTGTGTCTAGTCTTTAACGATAAATAGTTACAAAAAGGGTAAAAACTTACAGTTTTAGATTAAAAAATAATCAATATTGTAACAAAATATGAAATTTGATTATTTAACACCCTTTTTGAACCAT
>NZ_DDAH01000146.1:0-7703 GCF_002333245.1 Acinetobacter sp. UBA2063 | reverse complement strand
CAACTGAGCTATTCCCGCAATAGGTCGCATTATAGAGAGTTTAATCAAACTGTCAACTCTCTATGTTGCTAAGTGTTGATTTAATCAGCACGTCGCCAAATAGTTCCCTGACGGGTATCCTCAAGCACAACACCCTGATCCAATAAAGACTGTCGAATGGCATCTGCCTGAGCAAAGTCTTTGGCTTTTTTAGCATCAACACGTTGCTGGATAAAGTTTTCAATTTCTGTGTCAGAAAGGGAGAGTGCTTCCTGACCAATATCCGATTTTAAAAACTCATCTACATCATGCTGAACCAAGCCAAGAATATTGGTTAAATAGCGTAAGGTTGAGTAGAGGACAGTTGCCTGTTCAGCAGTTTCTTCCTTAACAGCACGGTTTAACTCTTTATTTAGCTCAAATAAAACTGCCATTGTTTCCGCAGTATTAAAGTCATCCCGCATTGCGGCATTAAAACGTTTAACAAAACCTTGCTCTAAAGTCTCAACTGTTTTTTGCCCATACATTTGCTGGTAGGCTTTAAATGAATGATAAAAACGGCTGAGTGCGGTTTTCGCCTCTTTCAAGGCAAAGTCAGAGAAGTTGACTGGACTACGGTAGTGTGATGACACAATAAAGTAACGGATCACTTCTGGATGGAATTTTTCCATTACATCACGAATGGTAAAGAAGTTGCCTAAGGACTTCGACATTTTCTCACCATCGACATTAATGAAACCCACATGCATCCAGTAATTCACATACTGTTCGCCTGTTGAAGCCTCACTTTGGGCAATTTCATTTTCATGGTGTGGGAACATCAGGTCCGAACCACCACCATGAATATCGAAATGATTACCCAGACAGCAGGTGGACATCGCTGAACATTCAATATGCCAGCCTGGACGGCCATTGCCCCAAGGTGAAGCCCATGCAGGTTCATTTTCCTTGGCGTGTTTCCAAAGGACAAAATCAAAAGGATGTTTCTTTTCAACCTCGACATCGACACGTTCAGATGCGCCCGCCTGCATATCCTCAAGCTTACGGCCCGACAAGCGACCGTATTTGTCAAACTTGGTCACTTCAAAATAAACATCACCGTTGGCAGCAGGGTAGGCTGTGCCATTATCCACCAGCGTAGCAATCATGCTTTGCATCTGGTCAATATATTCGGTCGCTTTGGGTGCTTCATCGGGTAGCACACAGCCAAGGTTGGCTGCATCCTCATTCATTGCATCAATAAAGCGTGCAGTGAGTTGCTGGATGGTTTCACCATTTTCATTGGCACGGGCAATGATCTTGTCATCAATATCAGTGATATTACGGATATAGCGAACTTTCCAGCCCTGACTACGCAAAAAGCGAATGATGTAGTCAAATGCAACCATAACCCGAGCGTGTCCAATATGACAATAATCGTAAACCGTCATACCACAGACATACATATCGATTTGTCCCTCTTTGCGTGGCACAAATTCAACTTTTTTACGTTGCTCAGAATTATATAGAACAAAAGGTTGCATAAGGGTTTTCAAACACTCTACAAAAATCGTTATTCATCATAACGTATGCATTGTATTTCATAAAGTTATCGGGCAAAAAATAATGGACCAGATCAATTTTAATGATTATGTTGTTTGGGATGGGGTGTTATCCCTGTTCTTGAAACATGGGTTGTAGTGTGTAGCGATCAGCGTCTGGAGTTTGCGGTTCATTGATCTTTATTTTTCTCCATTTTCCCAAAAATCTTACACATTTTAGAAACGTGTATAACTTCTAGTTATGCTAGAATCTCGATCATTCTTTTGATTACAATCATCTACCTCCAGTAGATCGCATATTATTTTGAGTTAAACCTGCATGTCACAAACGATAAATTTCCAAAAAAGTGCGCTGGAAACTTTGCGCATTGAACAACAAGCGATAGAAGTACTTGCAACACAAATTGATGAACGCTTTGACCGCGCCTGTGAAGTGATTTTGCAATGCAAGGGGCGTGTGGTTGTTACAGGAATGGGTAAATCTGGTCATATTGGCCGCAAAATGGCGGCAACCTTTGCCTCCACAGGTACACCCTCATTCTTTATGCATCCTGGTGAGGCAGGGCATGGTGATCTGGGCATGCTGGTGCGCGGTGATGTACTGATTGCAATTTCAAACTCGGGCAAGAGTGATGAAATTATGATGCTGATGCCACTGATTAAACACTTGGAAGTGCCTTTAATCACCATTAGCCGTGATGACAAGGGACCAATGCCACAGAATGCTGATATTGCCCTGACGCTGGGTGCGGCAGATGAAGCATGCCCACTGGGATTGGCGCCTACATCAAGTACCACCGCAACACTGGTTCTAGGGGATGCTTTAGCGGTTGCGTTGCTGGAAGCACGAGGCTTTACCGCAGATGATTTTGCCCGTTCCCATCCTGCGGGTGCGCTGGGTAAGCGTTTGCTTCTGCATGTGAAACATTTAATGCACACAGGTGCAGAGTTGCCAAAGGTAACCCCTGATACGCCGATGAATAAAACCCTGTTTGAGATTACCGAAAAGCGTCTGGGTTTAACCACGGTGGTGGATGAAAATGACATTCTGTTAGGTATTTTCACCGATGGTGACTTACGTCGTATGATTGACCATCAACAGGGTTTTGACATTAACCTGCCTGTTTCTGCGGTGATGACCAAAAACCCGATGACAATTTCGCAGGAAGTTCGTGCTGTCAAAGTGTTGGAAAAAATGAATGAGAAAAAGATTAACCAATTTGTTGTTGTTGATGATGCCCATAAGGTAATTGGGGTAATTAGCATGCATGATCTGATTGAAGCGGGAGTGAGTTAAGTCATGGCATCGTATGCACTTTTAGAGCAAGCGCGTCATTTACAGGCACTGGTGCTGGATGTGGATGGTATTCTAAGCGATGGTTTTGTGACCTTGACCAACTCAGGTGATGAAGTCAAGTCTTTCGATATCCGTGATGGCTTGGGAATGAAGTTGGTGCAGCAGGCAGGCATGAAAGTGATTATCATCACTGGACGTAAAAGCCAGATTGTTGAAAAGCGCATGTCTGACTTGGGTGTGGATCTGGTGTTTCAGGGACGTGAGGATAAGGGTGTGGCATTGCGTGAAGCCTGTGCACAGCTCAATATCCTGCCTGAGGACTGTGTCTATATGGGCGATGACTGGCCTGACCTGTCTGCGTTTGCAATTGCAGGTATGAGCATTACCGTGCCCAATGGCCATGAGGAAGTGCGTCGCCGTGCAAATCTGGTCACCCAAGCGATGGGTGGACGTGGGGCAGTACGTGAGGCCTGTGATATGTTGCTGATGGCAAAAGGTGTTTACCAAGAGCTACTTGCAAAATACCTGACTGTACCACATTAATATCAGTATTAAACTCCCCCAAGGTTAGGGCACCCTGTTTATGGATACCAAGGTTTTATATGTTGTTGCTGTAATTGTTGCTGCGATCAGTGGCGGCTATTACTATTACAGCGGCAAGGCAAAAAAGCTGGAAGTTGATTCAGCTAAAAATATGACATATTCAGCACAGGGCGTTCATCTTACGCAAACAGATGAGCAGGGGAATTTATATATTCGTGCCGAAATCAAGCAGTTGCAACAGGATATGCAACAGAAAACATCACAGCTTGATCAGCTCAATGCGGTGATGTACAAACAGGGCAAGCCTGATGCGACCTTTTTTGCCAAACAGGCAAATGGTTACGATGACAATAGCAAAGTAGTCCTGACTGGAGACGTGGTTGCGACACAATTATCTGAACAGGGTAAAATGGAGTTTCATACGGATGAACTCACAGGCTATCCGAAAACCAGACAACTGGAAACGCAGCATCAGGTCATTGTGCAGTCACCAACGGCTGAGTTTGTGAGTCAGGGACTAAAAGCAGACCTCAATCAGGGTCAATATGAATTTTTCAAAGTTCGAGGAAAGTATGCGCCAAAACCTTAATACCCAGTATCGTTCATCTTTCCTGAAACAGGTGGCTTGTGTTGCGGTGGTTGCACTCTCTTCTGCCTCAAGTTTTGCTTTACCGTCAGACCGTAACCAACCACTTTCTCTGGCGGCTGAAAACGCGACTTATAATAGTAAAACGGGTATTACCACTTATACGGGCAATGTGGTGATCGAACAGGGCACCATGAAGCTTCAGGCGGACTCACTGGTTGCCACACTGAACAGTAAAAACGAGATTCAGACCATTACCGCCAAAGGCAAACCTGCCAAGTTCCAGCAGCAAATAGAAGCCAACAAGGGGTTGGCACGCGGTGAGGCGCAGAATATTGTCTACAACGCAGACACAGGGATTATCACGTTGACTGGTAATGCCTATCTCTATCAGGATGGTTCCAGTATTCGCGGCAACAGGTTGAAATACAGTATGAACAAGGGCGATGTTGAGGCGCAGGGTTCATCATCTAATCGTATTCAGATTATCATTCCACCATCAAGTTCAAAAAGCTTTCCAGGGGCACGTGATTAATGGAACAGTCAGGTCAGCAACCACAGACATTGTGCATTAAGTATTTGGCGAAAAATTATAGCAAGCGCTGGGTTGTGAAAGATGTTTCTTTTACCATGCAAAGTGGTCAGATTGTCGGACTGCTTGGGCCGAATGGTGCGGGAAAAACCACCAGCTTCTATATGGTTGTTGGTCTGGTGCGTATGGACAAGGGCGAGATTCACCTCGATGACCTTGACCTGTCCGATCTGGCTATGCATGAGCGGGCGCGTAAGGGAATTGGCTATTTACCTCAGGAAGCGTCTATCTTTAGAAAGCTGACCATTGCTGAAAATATTATGGCAATTTTGGAGACACGTAAGGGCCTGAATAAGCAGCAGCGCCAGCAACGCCTGACTGAGCTTTTGAATGATTTTAAGATCAATCATATTAAGGATTCACTGGGTATGAGTGTTTCTGGTGGTGAACGCCGTCGGGCTGAAATTGCACGTGCATTGGCTGCCGATCCAAAATTTATGCTGCTGGATGAGCCATTTGCAGGGGTTGACCCGATTTCCGTGGGTGATATTAAGGATATTATCCAAACCCTAAAAGAACGTGGGATTGGGGTGTTGATTACCGACCATAATGTGCGTGAGACTTTGGCCATTTGTGAAAAGGCTTATATCGTGAGTGAAGGATCGGTGATTGCTGAAGGCACTCCACAGGAAATTCTGGATAATGAGCAGGTGCGTAAAGTGTATTTGGGTGACGATTTTGTGGTTTAAATTTGAACAGTTGTTTATATCCTAAAGAACTTGCGGGTTCTTTTTTATAAGTTATCATTAAAAAGTAAACATGTATTCTTTTCCGAATTGGAGATACCTCTCTCATCTACAAAAATTGATATAATTTCTTTTTTG
Organism: Acinetobacter sp. UBA2063; assembly: GCF_002333245.1. NCBI lineage: Bacteria > Pseudomonadati > Pseudomonadota > Gammaproteobacteria > Moraxellales > Moraxellaceae > Acinetobacter > Acinetobacter sp. UBA2063. The sequence goes on along the minus strand of NZ_DDAH01000146.1, from coordinate 2,341 downwards.
CTTTTATCTAGATTTTTATGCCATTCACCATTGCTCATACGATTACTTTTGAAGAAGAAATTAAAAAAAGTCGTTTTCAGGCGATTGCTGCGGTTGTTGAAAATGAACAACAGGTCAAAGCCTTTTTAGAGCAGACTAAAGATACATCAACCACCCATCAATGCTGGGCATGGAAGATTGGACACCATGTACGCTTTAATGATGATGATGAACCCTCTGGAACAGCAGGTCGTCCTATTCTGGCAACCATAGAGGGCAATGATTTAACCAATGTGATTGTCATGGTTAACCGTTGGTATGGCGGAATCAAGCTGGGCACAGGTGGACTGGTACGGGCTTATGGTGGCTGTGCTGGACAATGTTTGCTATTGGCTGAGAAAATTGAGCTAATTGAGAAAAAAGCAATACAGTTTGCCTGCCTGTTTAATGAATGGGCGATTATCCAGTATGAGTTGATGCAGCAACAGATTGAATATCAGGAAAGCTATACTGAAAATGGGGTGATGATTGAGGCGCGTGTACAAGTTCAGCAAATTGAACCACTCAGGCATAAACTTCAGGACCTGACGAGAGGACGTGAGCAGGTTAAGATTGTTGAGGAATCTGTAGATGACTGATCCATTATTAAAGTATCGGGAGCAGCATAAACATCGTTTAAATTATATGCCTTGGCTATATTGGTCATTGAAACCCAAACATCGGGAATGGGCGGAACAATGGCAGGCGGAATATCAAGCCTACCTGCTGGAAATGGAAACGGTAGAGATTGGAGAGAACTGTTTCATTTCTCCTTTAGCCCATATTTTTGCAGAGCGTGGTCGTAAGATCAGCATTGGTGACAACACCTTTATTGCGGCGGATTGTACTTTGCATGGACCGTTGCAGATTGGCAATGAGGTAGCAATTAACCACCACTGTATTTTAGATGGTGGACGTGCAGGCATTAAACTGCATGATCAGGTGCGTATCGCAGCGTATAGCCATTTATATGCTTTCGATCATGGTATGGATTTAGAACGTCCGATTTACCAACAGGCAGTGACTTCAAAAGGCATTGAGATTGGACAGGATGTTTGGCTGGGGGCGCATGTTGGGATTAAAGATGGTGTAAAAATAGGAGATCATGCCGTCATTGGAATGAACAGTATGGTGACTAAAGACATTGAAAAGCATGCCATTGTTGCAGGTAATCCAGCTCGCTTGATCCGTTATCGAAAATAAGAAAATAGCATGAAAAAGTTCAGAAGATTCGATACATAAATTTAACCTATCCTGGTTTTATCTGTGTTAAGTTAAAAACAAGTACAAGACCTAAGGTGTTAGACCTAAAGAGAGGCGAACATGAACCGTGTCATTGCATGTATTGATTCTTCACCTTGTATCGAGGCGGTCGCTGAAGCAGCCGCATGGGTGGCGAAGCAAACGCAAAGAGAATTAGTACTGTTGCAAATCCTAGACTATTATCCAGCAAGCTATCATTTAGGTGAAATCAGCGGTGTCATTGGTTTTGAAAGTAATGCCATGCTGCTTAAGGAGCTGGCCGAACTTGAGCAAAAGCAAAGTGAACTCGCACTCGACTACAGTAATAACTTACTAAAACATATTTCTGAACTGATTGAAAAACAATATGGTTTAACCAGTACCAAGATTCAGGAAAAAGGCGATTTTCTTGAACAGAGCTTTAATATTTTAAAAGAGAATGATGTTGTCATTATTGGGCGTGTGGGCGAACGGGCGGCTGAAAAGAATAAGCCGATTGGCAGTAACGTAGAAAACTTTATTCGTGGTGCAAACTGTACAGTGATTACAGTAGGCGAGCATTTTGAAGCACCGAAACGTTTTATTTTCGCTTATGAGTATTCACCGACCTGTCAAAAAATGCTGCAACGCATTGCCCAAAGTGATTTATTGAAAACACTGCAATGTCACTTACTTTATGTTGGTGATCATCCTGAAATGCTGACCGAACCTGAAAAGTATTTAAAGGATGCTGGTATAGAGGTTGTACCTGTCTACCGTTATGGAGATGTGGCACAAAATATTCTTGAATATCAGGCAGAGCATAAGATTCAGTTGATTGTGCTGGGGGCTTTCAGCCACAGTAAAATCCATCAATTCTTTTTGGGTAGCATCACCACCACAATTTTCCGTAATGCCAATGTGCCTTTGCTTGTGGCTAAGTAATTCATTTTTATAAGAGGGTCTATTACACTTCAGCCATGCATTGCGTTATAGGCTAAAATGACTCAAACAAGGCATGAAACGCAGGCAATGGCGTGACCCTTGTCAAGTTTCATAACGAAGTTTGGGGAAGTTTTAACCATAACCCTGTGGGACAGGG
>NZ_DDAH01000064.1:3823-4034 GCF_002333245.1 Acinetobacter sp. UBA2063 | reverse complement strand
TGAAAACATGCGTCGTGAAGGCTTCGAGATGGGTGTTTCTCGTCCACAAGTCATCATGAAAGAAATCGATGGTGAAAAACAAGAGCCATACGAAAATGTAACGTTTGATGTTGAAGAACAGCATCAAGGTTCAGTTATGGAACAAATGGGCTTCCGTAAAGGTGAAATGACCAATATGGAAGTTGATGGTAAAGGTCGTATCCGTATTGAA
>NZ_DDAH01000064.1:2997-3695 GCF_002333245.1 Acinetobacter sp. UBA2063 | reverse complement strand
GGTCGTATCCGTATTGAAGCGACTGTACCTTCACGTGGTTTGATTGGTTTCCGTTCAGAGTTCCTGACCATGACCTCTGGTACAGGGATTATGACATCAAGCTTCTCACATTACGGTCCAGCAAAAGCAGGTACTGTTGCGAAACGTCAAAATGGTGTGTTGATTTCTATGGTTCAAGGGACTTGCTTGGGCTATGCATTATTCACACTTCAAGACCGTGGTCGTTTATTCGCTAAACCACAGCTTGAAGTATATGAAGGCATGATCATCGGTATTAACTCCCGTTCAGACGATATGGTTGTTAACCCAACTAAAGCGAAACAGCTCACCAACGTCCGTGCATCTGGTACTGATGAAGCATTGACTTTAACACCTGCACTGGAATATACGCTTGAACAAGCGCTTGAATTCATTGAAGATGATGAGTTAGTTGAAGTAACACCAAAATCAATTCGTATTCGTAAGCGTTACTTGACTGAAAACGAACGTAAGCGTAACCGTGATAAATAATTTTTCTTAACTGAAAAAGAAAAAACCGCTAATTCTATTTAGCGGTTTTTTAAGTTCATATTTTTATTAAAATAAAATATGTTGTTAAAGTGTGAAATAACTTTATTTTTTTCAGAATGATATTAAATTATCAATATTATGATGAATAACTGTGCCTATGTAATAAACAATGCAAAAGTAGGTGCGAG
>NZ_DDAH01000064.1:0-2870 GCF_002333245.1 Acinetobacter sp. UBA2063 | reverse complement strand
AAAAGTAGGTGCGATCACGTCAACTCTGGAGAGTTATAGATGAGTATTATTAAAGAATTTAAAGAATTTGCCATCAAAGGCAATATGATGGATCTTGCCATTGGTGTCATCATTGGTGGTGCATTTGGTAAAATTATTGATTCATTGGTGAAAGATATCATCATGCCACTTATTTCAGTTATTACTGGTGGGGGTGTTGATTTTACGCAGAAGTTTATTGTGCTAGGAGACAATCCAAATAATTTACAGTCGTTAGATCAATTAACGAAAGCTGGTGTCAATGTTTTAACCTATGGTAATTTCTTAACCATCTTTATTAATTTCATTATTTTGGCATGGGTTGTGTTTCTTATGGTGAAAGTAATGAACCGTATTCGTAAACAACAGGAAGTCGCTCCTGAACCAGCAGCAACACCAGAAGATATTCAGTTGTTACGTGAAATCCGTGATGAATTGAAAAAACAGGGTTAAAAATTCCTGAAAATAAAATGGCATCTCGATATGCCATTTTTTATGCCTGATTGAAAAATAATTGGTAAAAGTTATTTGAATAATTGGAGATACTAAACATGGAAAGTTTAATTATTTCACTTTAACATGCTGAAAAATATTAAAGTGGGATAAATCTATGAATCGCTTGTTTGTCTACGGCACACTTTGCCCAAATCGGGAGAATGCCCATATTCTTGCTGGAATAGGTGGTGACTGGGAAAAAGCTTCTATACATGGAACAATTCATATTTTAGATTGGGGACCAGATAAGGGTTTACCAGCCATTATTTTAAATGAAAAAGACGCATTGGTAGAAGGTTATCTGTTTAGCACTGAAAAATTGGCAGAAAATTGGCAAATGCTGGATGATTTTGAGGGTGTGCAATATACAAGAGTGCAAGTAAAAACTATTCTGGATACTGGTGAGATTGTACAGGCATGGACTTATGTGATGAAGGAAATGTAAAGATAGGCTATTTCATTTTAGGAACTTTATAAGGTGCGATTATTTGTGCAAATCTTTTGGTAATTTTGGTTTGAAAATAAGTACCTTTCGCTAACCATATTTGGTCGGCAATAAAACTTTCTACTTGGTCTAATACTAGATCGTGTGGGTAAATGTATAAATCGCCTAATTCAAAGAAAGCAATATAAAGGTTTTTTCCTCGATATTTTTGTGCAAATGAAATACAGCCTTTAAGTTGGATTTTGGCATCTGAAAGACCGCTTATATGTACAGCAATGCAATCTGCACCGTTCCAATCATCATTGAGCCATAAGCAGTTATAGCCATAATCAGCGAGTATTGCTGCCATTTTATGAAAGTTATACGTTTCTTGAGCTTTTGCATTGAGTGATGAGTAGTTTATAGGCTCAAGTTTAATTGGGGTCATCTCAATCCCTCCATACGAAATTTAATTTCAACCAGATGAAAACCAAACTGGCTTTTAATTGGACCGTGTAAGACTCTCTCCGCGGCAGTAAAAACCAGTTTGTCGATCACAGGAACGAGCTGCCCTTTCTTCACTTCACCGAGTTCACCACCACGTTTTGCTGAGTTGCATGTTGAATATTGCTTGGCAATTTTCGCAAAGTCCGCGCCAGAATGAATCCGCTTTTTCAGTTGTTCTGCCAAGTCTTTATCCTTGACCAGAATATGCCGAACAATTGCAGTCTGCATAAATCACTCTCCTTGAGAAAACATTGAAATAACTAAGCTTTCTTATTTAAGGGTTGACACTGTGGGCAGAACACACTGGCGCGTTGTCCCAACTTTAAATTCTCCAGCTTGGTTTCGCAGTTGACACACATTTCACCTGCGCGACCATAAGCAAGCAGCGTTTGTTGGAAATAACCATTTTCCCCCATCGCATTACTATAGTCACGTAAAGTTGAACCGCCAAGATCAATCGCTTGTTTTAGGATGCGCTTGACCTCAATCACCAACTTTTCAACTTGTGCTTGAGTTAAAGTTAAAGAAGGTTGCGCAGGATGAACCCCAATGTTGAATAAACTTTCAGTTGCGTAAATATTACCAACACCTACCACCACATGATTATCCATAAGTGCAATTTTAATACCGACATTCTTCTTATTTAGCTTTTCTAACAAATAAGTCGCATTAAAATCTTCACTTAAAGGTTCTGGACCAAGTGTGTCAATAAGCTTGGACTGATTGTCCTGATCTAGCCAAAGAATACAGCCAAAACGACGTGGATCATGATAGCGCAGTTGAATATCTTCAAAATCAATAATTAAATGATCATGTTTCCGCAATTCGTCACTGGGTTGGCACAAGCGAAAACTACCTGACATGCCTAAATGCCAAAGCATTTGATCTTGTTCGAATTCAGCCAAAATATATTTGGAACGACGTTTGAGTTGAATTAAACGTTGACCAATTAATTTTTCAAGATCATCAGGGATAGGCCAGCGCAAACTAGGATTGTGTACTCTTATAGCTTGTACACGTTGCTCTAAAAGCGGCAGTAAACTGGTTTTTGTGGTTTCAACTTCTGGAAGTTCGGGCATAGTGAGCTCAAGTTGTTTCAACAACAATACAATGAGGGCAAATGTTTTACTTACAATAATATCGACCTTTAATTTTATTTGCTAAGGTTGATAAATACTAGTTTTTGATCATTTTAGTGAATCCCAATGAGATAAGATCAATATTAAAATAACTCATGCTTGTCTTTGAAAATTGCTTTCTTATATTTCAGGTCCATAAGGAATTTCTATGCCTTTAATTAAACTGAATTTTTTATACGGTTGTGTTGCGGTAAGTATGGGGTTGAATAGCTCCTTGGTATGGGCTGCTAAAGTTGATATAGAGACACAGCCAATACAGCAACTTATAGAGATGGATCCGTAAATTT
>NZ_DDAH01000071.1:4283-9163 GCF_002333245.1 Acinetobacter sp. UBA2063 | reverse complement strand
TGCGTTAAAAAATATCTATGCTGTGGCAATGGGGATGGGCGCGGCCTATAACATTGGTGAAAATACCAAAAGTATGATCTTAACCCGTGCTTTGGCGGAAATGAGTCGTTTTGCAGTCAAGCAGGGTGCAAATCCTTTAACTTTCCTAGGTTTGTCAGGTGTGGGTGATTTATTTGCGACCTGTAATAGTCCATTAAGCCGTAACTATCAGATCGGTTTTGCCCTGGGTTCAGGTAAAACACTGGATCAGGCGACTAAAGAACTGGGACAAACCGCCGAGGGTATCAACACCATTGTGCAGGTGCGTACCAAGGCACAGGAACTGGATGTGTATATGCCAATCACCAATGCCTTATATGAAGTGATTTTTGAAAATGCACCGCCAATGACCATTGCCTTATCGTTAATGAAAAATGGCCATCGTAGTGATGTGGAATTTGTTTTACCTCATCATGAAGTTTAATCAGAAAACTGTCATCCAATGTTGTTATGCTTGAATGAAAAAAATTAGAGAATGATTATGCAACTCACTTTAGTTCGTCACGGTGAAGCGTCTCCAGCAGTGAATGGAAATGATATGCAGCGTCCACTCACAATGCGTGGGCATCAACAGGCTGAGCAAACAGGAGATTTTCTCAAAGATGTGATTCAGCCTGAAATTTTTATTGTCAGCCCATTGTTACGTGCTCAGGAAACACTGCAACATATCAAGGCACATTTTCAGGGGATTCCTGTTTTAATCTGCGATAAAATTAAACCCGATGATAACGCCAAAGATGCCATAGAATGGTTATCGAAACTTCCATACGAGTCGATTGCGGTGGTGTGCCACATGAATGTAGTAGCACATATTGCGGAACAATTGACCCATGAAAGTTTTAATCCATTTGCATTGGCCGAAGCACGTATTTATGATCAGGCAGTGATTGCGAATGGTTTATCAACACAAAAGAACCGTTTTACACCAACAATATAAATTTTATCTATCCTCAACAGGATAAGGATACTGAACACCGATGCTGTATTTATGGATGCCCGAAACCAATGGAACATGGTATTGGTCGGCTGGGGAAAACTGGTTGCAGGCAAACAGTCTTGAACAACTCATTCAGGATTTGCAAGCGCATAGTGGAAAAGAGGCGGTGGTCTATTTTCCAAGCCGCAATGCTCAAATGTTGCAGCAGCCTATGACAAAGGCGCATTACAAGCAATTGGGGCAAGAAGGCATTAAATATCTGTTAGAAGAGTTTGTGACCTTGCCAATTGACCAGATGAAAGTGGTGCATCATTTTCAGCATGATCAACTCAATATTTTAGGTGTTGCGCAATTTACCATTGAAACTTGGCAGCATGCCCTAAGCCTTTTACCGATCCAGATTGTCGCTTTCTTGCCTGATTTTCTGATTCTGCCTGAGCCAGCACAAAATGAAGTGGTACTGGTGAATCTGTATGACCATTTACTGGTGAGGGAAAATGTCTGGTCAGGTAACTCGATTGATGATTTAGGGTTATTTCTGGAATTTCAGTCATCAGAAACGCAATATAAATTTGCCAATCTCAGTGCAATCCAACTGGATGTTTTGGCAACAGCATCTGATAAAGATCAACGTACTGAGTTTAGCTACCAGTTTGAGCAGTTTCCAAGACCGAAGCAACATCCATTTAATGTGTTGCCAAAGGCAAAAAATGCCGATGTACAATGGTCAGGCTACTGGAAAGCCTCGGCAGCCGTTTTATTGGCCGTGATTCTGGTGCAGCTGGGTTATGATGCCTTGCGCTGGTCAAAGTTGAGAAAGCTGGCGGATCAAACTGCTTTACAGGCGATCGATCAGTATAAGCATTGGTTTGGCGAAAATACCCGTGTGACTGAGCAGAACATTAAAAGCCAGTTTGAAAGCCAGTTGCGCATGAGCCAGCTTGGAGATACGCAGGCATTGTCATTGTTGAGTCGGGTAGGGCCAATATTGATGCAGAAACAGATTGTTGCCCAACAAGTCAGTTATGATGCTTCAACATTGGCAATGTCGTTAAAGGCAAAATCAGCAAATGACTTGCAGGCGTTGGCACAGCAGTTGAATCAGCAGGGTTTTCAGGCGGAACTTGGAAATGTACAAGCGGATAGTGTCGGTGCGATTGGGATGGTCAAAGTAAAATAATGAAAGCGTTCACACAATTACAAAATAGTCTTGATCAGAAAGCTGAGGCGCTGAATCAATATTTACAGAGCCTGTCAGTGCGTGAGCGCGTGATGGTGGTTTTTACAACTGTTTTTTTAATCGTTGTGATTGTTGGTTCCGCTTTGTGGAAAATGCATGCTTTGGCAAACCAGCAACAAAAGCGTTTAAATGAGCTTAAGGATTTAATGGTCTGGATGCAGAGTAATGCTGCAACCATGAAACCTGCCAATGACCTTGCCCTTTCCTCGGCGGATAAAATCCAGCGTACAGCACAGCAGCAAGGGTTGGCAGTTTCTTCGCAGCAAAATGGAGAACAGATCCAAATTGTTGCGGAACATCAGAATTATTCTGTACTTGCCAACTTTTTAATGCAGCTATCCCAGATGGGGGTGAGCATTGAAAAAATGGACATGGTTTCCAATGCAGGCCAGATTAAATTAACGGCAACAGTTAAATAAAAGGTGGTGTTTTAAAAACTATGCTGACTATATTTTAACCATAAATTAAATCTCATAAAGCATTAAAAATATAGCGGCAGAATAAAAATTGAAGTTTTACTCTGCCGTCCCTATTAAATATAAAAATCCCCCTTACGTACTAAAGGGGGATTGAATATGGTCTTAACGTATTTTAGCGAGGAAACGGCCTAAACGGTTAATTGCCTCACGTAACTCATTTTCCGCAGGTAAAAATACCACACGGAAATGGTCAGGCGTTGGCCAGTTAAAGCCCGTACCCTGAACCAGTAAAACTTTTTCAGCCTTTAATAAATCCAGCATGAATTTTTCGTCATCTTCAACTGGATAAATTTCTGGGTCAAGTTTAGGGAAGCAGTACATGGCACCATCAGGTTTAACACAACTGACACCAGGAATTTCATTCAACATTTCCCATGCAATATTGCGTTGTTCATATAAACGCCCACCAGGGCGAATCAAATCATTAATGGATTGATAACCACCTAACGCAGTTTGAATGGCATATTGCGCCTGATGGTTGGCACACAGGCGCATGGAAGCCAGCATGTCCAGACCCTCGATATAGTCTGCCGCACGCGCCTTGTCCCCTGTAATCGCCATCCATCCAGCACGATAACCTGCAATACGATATGCCTTTGATAAACCGTTAAAAGATAAACAGAGCTGATCACCAGAAAGAGCAGCAACAGCCACATGTTCAATACCGTCATAAACGATTTTATCGTAGATTTCATCAGCAAATAAAATCAAGTCATGTTTTTTCGCCAATGCGACAATTTGTTCTAACACATGGCGAGGGTAGACCGAACCTGTCGGGTTATTTGGATTAATCACCACAATTCCACGCGTATTGGGCGTGATCTTGCTTTCCATATCGGCAATGTCAGGATACCAGTAGTTCTCTTCATCACATTTATAGTGAACTGCCGTACCCCCTGAAAGGTTGACTGCGGCTGTCCACAATGGGTAGTCAGGCATTGGCACCAGCATTTCATCGCCGTCATCCAGCAACCCTTGCATTGCCATCACGATCAGTTCAGACACACCATTGCCGACATAGACATCATTGACATGCATATCAAAAATGCCTTTCTGCTGGTAATACTGGCAAATTGCCTTACGGGCAGGGAAAATGCCTTTAGAATCAGTGTAGCCAATCGCATTTGGCAGGTTTAAGGCAACGTCGTTAATAATCTCTTGTGGGGCTTCAAAACCAAAAGGTGCGGGGTTGCCGATATTTAGCTTGATGATTTTATGTCCTTGCTCTTCCATTTCATTGGCGGCGCGTAATACTGGTCCACGAATGTCGTAACAAACATGCTCAAGCTTAGAGGATTTCCTGATTTCTCTAGTGGTTTGAGTTGAGTTGGGAATAGCAGTATTTTTAGACATAGCTGGATTCACTTTTGCATATCGGTATAAATAACTTTTAAAGGTTTCAATGGTAACCAGATCAAGATCATGCTGATCTCTCAGTAATTCAACAATTTTTTCATGGGTAAAACCCGATTGTTGATATTGTCTGATGGTTGGCAATAGGTTTTGGAAAACCACACTTTTCTTTTGCGACATTTTTTGTCCTGTACAACAGACAGCGGTGTGGCATCAGCATAGCATCATATTTGCTTACTTGGAAGATGAAGTTATAAATAAAATGCTCACTATAAAATATAATTTGCTTTCTATTTGCTATTTGTGCGGTAAATGTTTAATTTTTTATAAATTTTGCAGCAATAGACTAGAGTTTTTGTTGTGAATGGCGTAAATATAAAAACTGATCACCAAATACTTTTAAAATATAGAACAAAAGGAGCAGGTCATGGGAAAAGTCAATAAAACTGACCGAGAATGGCAAAGAGAACTGTCACCAGAAGAATATCGGATTACCCGCCAAAAAGGCACAGAGCCTGCTTTCACTGGACAATACTGGAACACTAAGCAACATGGAATCTACGTGTGCCGTTGCTGTGGTGCGGAACTATTTTCTTCGGACACCAAATATGACAGTGGGTGTGGCTGGCCGAGCTTTTTTAGACCACTTGACAGCACTGCAATAGAAGAACACGAAGATTTGTCGCATGGTATGGTCAGAACGGAAATTGTCTGCCATGACTGTGACGCACATTTGGGGCATGTATTTGAGGATGGTCCGCAGCCGACAGGATTGCGCTATTGCGTTAATTCGGCATCACTACAACTTAAAACACAAGAAAAGAACGACGAG
>NZ_DDAH01000071.1:0-4159 GCF_002333245.1 Acinetobacter sp. UBA2063 | reverse complement strand
AAAAGAACGACGAGGAAACATATCCATGAGTAACATTTATCAGTTTGAAGCTGAATTGTTAGAGGGAGATATAAAGGCGCTCGCCGACTATAAAGGTAAGGTCATGCTGATTGTAAACACTGCAAGCAAGTGTGCTTTTACCCCACAGTTTGCAGGACTTGAAAAACTATATGAAAAATATAAACCACAGGGTCTGGAAATTTTGGGGTTTCCATGTAACCAGTTTGGTGGGCAGGATCCAGGAACAAATAAAGAAATAGGGGCGTTCTGCCAACGTAACTATGGGGTTAATTTTCCAATGTTTGCCAAAGTTGATGTAAAAGGACCTGAAGCACATGCCATTTTTCGTTTTTTAACCCGAGAGGCGAAAGGCATTTTGGGAAGCCAGAACATTAAATGGAATTTCACCAAATTTCTCGTGGGACGTAATGGTGAGGTTTTAGGACGTTACGCGCCGACTACCAAGCCCGAGGCTTTCGAAGCAGATATTGAGAAAGCATTAGCAAGCAAATAAGAGACAATAAAAAAAATGGGCGGTTTATTAACCGCCCATTTTTTATGGATGTTTTTATTCAACGGTTTTAGATTTCCTCAACCCATGAAGCTTACGATTAATATCATCAATAAAGGTGTAAACCACAGGAATCACTAATAATGACAAGAAAGTGCTGGTGATCAATCCACCAATCACTGAAAGTGCCATTGGTGCGCGGAAGCTTGGATCAGTTCCAATACCTAATGCAATCGGTAACATCCCAGCACCCATTGCCAATGTGGTCATGATAATAGGGCGGGCACGTTTATGGCAGGCATCAAGCAAGGCATTGAAACGCGAATAGTCTCGCTCTTTACGCGCAATAATGGCGTAATCCACCAAGAGAATTGAGTTTTTACTTGCGATTCCCATGAGCATGATTAAACCGATTAAGCTTGGCATTGAAAAGCTACTTTTTGCCAAAAGTAACAGCACGAAAGCGCCACCCAAAGACAGCGGTAATGCAACCAAGATGGTGATCGGTTGTAAAAAGTCCTTAAATAAAAGCACCAACACCACATAAATACACAGTACACCCGTCAGCATGGCCAAGCCAAAGCTTGAGAATAATTCCTGCATCACTTCAGCATCACCGATATTGGTACGTTTTACTGTCGGTGGTAGATTCTTCATGGTTGGTAATTGATCAACTTTCGCTGCAATATCACCCAAAGGCTGGTTGTTGAGTTCAATATTAAAGTTGATATTACGAAGACGGTTGAAGCGGTCAATCTGTGATGGTCCACTTTCAATATTCACATCGGCAATCGTCCCCAGCATGACAGGACCATGACTACCCTTGATCATGAGGCGTTTAATCAGTTCCTGATCCTGACGGGCGGCAAGAGGCAATTTAATCACCACAGGCACCTGACGCTGTGAAAGGTTGAGTTTTGCCAGATTTTGGTCAAAGTCACCTGCAGTTGCGATACGTAAAGTCTCGGCAATATCGTAAGTGGTCACACCCAAATCTGCGGCTTTGGCAAAATCAGGGCGAATCACCAGTTCAGGACGAATCAGTGCCGCACTTGAAGTAATACTGCCAATATTCGGAATGGTGCGTAATTCACGTTCCAGTGCGCGGGCTGTTGACATCAAGGCTTCAGGGTCATCGCCTGAAAGTGCCAGTTGATATTGGCTGTTATTGCCCGCCAGACCGACCTGAATTCTGGCACCTGGCAAGGGTGCTAAACGTTGACGAATCTGGTCTTCAATGTCTTGCAGACTGGCACTGCGTTCAGTACGTTCAGTGGTTTGAATAGTCAGAGTCGCTTTACGAGGTTCACTAGATGCACCACCAGCAAAGGGGTCACTTCCTGCAGCGCCTCCACCAATGGTGGTATAGATGCTTTTAATTTCAGGATGATCCTTAATTAGGCTTCGTGCATATTCTGCCGTTTTTAAGGTATCGGCAAATTGTGAACCTGGGGTCAATTCCAGACGTACCTGCGTTTGTCCAGTGTCTGGTGGTGGTACAAATCCAGTTGGTAATAGTGGAATCAGCATAACTGAACCAATAAAAAAGGCGATTGCCCCAAACAGCGTGATCCAGCGATGGTTTAAACACCACGTCACCAGACGCATATAGCTACGCATGACTTTGCCATCTTTGGCACGGTCTTTCGCTAAAGCCGCTGTACCTTGATCATTGGCAGGTTGGTCAGTATCTTCATGAGGTTCAACTTTGCCGACCCAGGGTTTAAGGATATAGGCAGACATCATTGGGGTAAGCAAACGTGCTACGAGCAAGGAGGCAAAAATGGCCAATGCTGCTGTCCAGCCAAACTGCACAAAGAATTTACTTGCAATACCACTCATAAAGGCGGTCGGTAAAAATACTGCAATCAGGGTAAATGTGGTGGCAATCACGGCAAGCCCAATTTCATCGGCAGCTTCCATTGCCGCTTCATAGGGTGTTTTACCCATCCTGAGATGTCGAATGATATTCTCAATCTAAACAATTGCATCATCGACCAGAATCCCGACCACCAGCGACATTGCTAAAAGAGTAACAGTATTGAGGGTGAAACCAAAAAAGTACATCCCAATCAGGGCTGGTAAAATTGACAGGGGCAGGGCAGTTGCGGCAATGATGGTCGCACGCCAGTCACGTAGGAATAGCCACACCACTAAAATAGCTAAAATGGCACCCTCGTAAAGCAGTGACATCGAACCTTTATAGTTGTCAGCAACGGGCTTAACAAAGTTAAATGCTTCGGTGATTTTAATGTCTGGATGTGCAGCCTTGAGTTTATCCAATGCTTCGACCACACCCTTTTCAACATCAACCTCACTGGCACCCTTACTACGGGTAATTTCAAAGCCAATCACAGGCTGTCCATTCAGCAATGCAGCAGAACGGCGTTCGGCAATACCATCATGAATGGTCGCAACCTGATCAAGACGTATATGGCGGCCATCACTGAGTGCAATATCTATTGCCCCAATTTCTTCGGCTGTTTTTACCGTTGCAATGGTGCGAATGGACTGTTCACTGCCGCCAATCTTGGTTTGACCGCCAGATGCATCTTGCTGGATCAAACGCAATTGTCGGGTAATATCCGTTGCAGTTGCATTCAGTGCCAGTAATTTTTCAGGGTCAAGTTCAACCTCAACCTGACGGGTAACACCGCCCACACGGGCGACTGCACCCACACCCTTAACTTGTAGCATGGCGCGGGCAATATCATAGTCCACAAACCATGACAGAGCCTCCTCATCCATTTTCGGCGACTGGATGGTATAAGTTAGAATGGGTGAGCCTGAAAGGTTGATTTTACTGACAATTGGGTCACGTAAATCGGCAGGCAAGTCTGAACGCACCTGGGAAACCGCGTTACGAACGTCATCTACCGCCTCTTGCAGTGGTTTTTCCAGTTGGAACTCGGCTGTAACCGTGACAACGCCATCCTGAATATTGGTATATTGATTTCTTAAACCTTGCAGGGTGGCAATCGAGTTTTCAATTTTACGAGCAACTTCAGTTTCCAGTTGTGGTGGCGCAGCACCTGGCAGGGCTGCGGTCACAGTCACCATTGGCAATTCAATATCTGGAAATTGCTGGATTTTCATCCATTTAAAACACATTAAACCCGTCAATCCCAGCATAATAAATAATAAAATGGCTGGAATAGGATTACGGATTGACCAGGCAGAGAAATTCATTTTAATTCCCCTGTGTGGTCACAAGTTGTTTAGTCAATGGCGTATCAGGAATGTCTTTTGCGACAGTCACTAAATCACCATCGGTGAGGAAACCTGTACCAGACGCAACCAGTTTTACATTTGCAGGCAAGTCCAGAATCTCAACACGATCAGCCAAACGTCGCCCAACAGTCACTTTTTGCTGTGCTACACGATTGTTTTTCCCCACAATAAATACATAGGCAAAGCCATCGCGTAGCAACAAGGCAGTTTGTGGAATAGTGAGTGCTGGTTTTTCACCTAAATCAAATTAACCTTTTACAAACATGCCCATCCGAAACGCCTGAGTGGCTGGCAAGTCAACATAAACCAAGCCATAACGGGTTTGTGGATCAATCACAGGGGCAATTATCCGAACCTTGCCTGTAATGGCAGGCTGGGCAGGGTCAGGCGAAAAAATACGCGCATTCATCCCTTGCT
>NZ_DDAH01000031.1:10566-11396 GCF_002333245.1 Acinetobacter sp. UBA2063 | reverse complement strand
TCAATGGTGCGGCGCAAACGCTTACGTGAATCAGGATCACCCTTGATCAGAATTCGGTTGGTTCGATTATCGGCAATGATACGTACACGCGCACCAATAAAATCCTTAGATGTTCCAGTGGCGCTCATGGTTTCCAGCAAACCGATAATTTCCTCGGCCTGACTCGATTGCAGTGTAATGGCTTCAATATCATTCTGACCTGTACCATCCAAATTACGGATAATATTTTCAAGTTGGTAAATATTGCTCGCACGATCTGAAACAATCAAAGCATTGGTGCCAGCAACCGCTGCCAAATGTGCAAACTGTGGCATCAGTGGACGTAGTGCAGGAATCAGGTCATTCGGATTGGTATTTTCCAGCCAGATGACACGGGTGACAATCTGGTCGCCACTTGCACGCTTACGTGCATCATAAGGAATGCCTGAGTTTTTCGCATTACTGTCAGGAACAAGTTTTATCGTATTTCCAGAGGGTAATGCCACTACCCCATTGACATTCAGCACGCCCAAAAACAGGTCGTAGACCTCATCTTTATTGAGCGCCTTGTTGGAAATCACCGTCACATTGCCACGCACACGAGGGTCAACTGCAAAATTCTTGCCTGTAATATCAGCAACTTCATTAATGAATGCAGTTAAGTCTGCATCACGTAGGTTGATCTTCCATGTTTGTGCTTGCACATTGGTACTGATGGTCGCAACCAGTGGTGCTGCGGCAAGTAGTGCCCAAAGTGGACGTTGATGATTCAAGAAAGCCATAACTTGCACTTGTTCCTAACTTGTAAACCCTTTTGTATTCCCCTTTGACAAGGGGGAATTATAGGGGGT
>NZ_DDAH01000031.1:0-10456 GCF_002333245.1 Acinetobacter sp. UBA2063 | reverse complement strand
CAAGGGGGAATTATAGGGGGTTCTAAAAACTCTGTTGTATGGTCATCACTTGATCACCACGTTTTATTTCTATTTTGGCATGCCCCTCACGACGTACTTGCTCTAGTAATTGTACTTCGCTGAGTCCTGGCCCAATGGTCTGACCGTTGACCGATAGGATACGATCACCCGAGCGTAAACCCAAGGTGTTTTTTAAGGCACTGGGGGTCCGATCCGATATTTCATAACCATCCGCTCCGCCAGCGACACCCATATTTTTCAGATATTGTTCACGGTTATCCTGCATTTGCTGAATAGCCTGACCTAGAGCAGATTGTGCAGTATTCTGTGCTGGTGGTGTCTGAGGTGGCACACTGTTGCTGTTATTATTCGTAGATAATGGTGCAATTGGCTGATAAAGCCCCTTATCAAGCCCCTTGAACTTGACTTCACGGGTTGCACCATTGCCCTGCCTTAAAATGACATGATCCCAGTACACTTCCGCCAGTTGATATGAAGTTGAACCGATTATTTCCCCCACACGATAACGCTCGGCGGTATCATTCAGCTTAATCACCGCGGAAGATAAATAACTTGGGTAGCCCAGCAGGACACCCTGTAGTTCCAAATTCACATTGTCCTGTGCCGTTGTTGCAGCAGGTTCATTAAACAGTGCAAATGAACTGATGTTTGGCACCCTTGCCTGCTGTGAACCCAGCTCAACCCGATCAAACTGCATCGGCTGTGGGGGCGCAACCACCCACCAGAACAATGAGGCCAGCTTCCAGCATAACCATAGGATCAGCAATGCCAGAACCAGTGCACTGAGTTTATCCAGCTTTTGCCAGCGTAGTTGCTGCATTCTCTGCGTCAATGCATTCATTAGAAACCACCCTGCAACAATGGCTGACGGGAACTGATCACATAAGTGTCCAGTCCAGCCTTACCTTGATATGATGGAATATTCAACAGCATACGTTGTGTCAACTGTACATCCAACATGAAACTCGGATCTAAGCTAAGATTTGCCATTTTCTGGCTGCGCTGGTCACGGACATCTATCTGTAGTTGCCCGTTTTCATCCTTTAATTCAGCGATCAGGGATGGTACATTCATACGATCCTGACGCTGGCCCAAGGTATAGCTCAATTCACCGCCACCCCAATGCAACTGGCCTTTTGCCGAACCAAAACCTTTTTCTTTCTGATAGTTTAACTGCACATCCTTGAGCTGAATCGCATTTTGGGGCCATTGCCAATTTGCAAAATATTTCAGCGTCTCAGGCGAAATTGTTCCCTGTAAGTCCCTGACCATGATTTTCTGACCAAAACCATAGCCAAACACACCATTGAACTGGGTATTGCCACTATGAATATCGAGGTTGGCACCCAAGCGCATGAGCAACAGGTCTAAAGGACGTGTTTTCCAGTGCACGGAACCGCGCAGCTGGCCTTGCTGCCAATCTGCCTGTCCCTGCCAGATATTGCCGCTGACATTATGTAATATTTGATTATCTTTTGAAAATTTCGCAATTAACCATGTTGCTGGAATTTGTAAAATAATAAAAATTAAAAATGCAAATATGGCGAAAATCCACCATTTCCATTGTTTGGTTTTTTTCTTCATTCCATCCTTACCAACATGCAACAGACCGTCCATTTTGAGAAACTTGCTCTCCGAATGACATTATGCATACTTTTTCAACATCGCCAATTCTCTGATATAAAAAAACCAAGCTTTTTCAGCCTGGCTTTTGAAACAGGGTAAAGTCATCGTATGACAAAATCATGACTTTTAAAACTCGATTAGATTAAGAAATCTTCAAGTTTTGCACCTTTCTCTAACTCAGCAACCAACCAGCGTGGCTGCTTACCACGTCCAGTCCAAGTATCTTCAGGATTATTTTTATTACGGTAACGTGGTTCTACGGCTTTACGCGTTGTTTTTTTACGTTTTTGCTCGCCAAGTTCCAATAGTTCTTCAATGCTAAAGCCCAGACCATCCGCAATCGCAACAATCTGATCATAAGCATCTTCAATTGCTTGATCTTTTTTACTTACAATTAAAGCCTCAGTTTCTACTTGTAAGCGTTTTAATTCTTCAACAGATAATTTACTAATATCAGGTTTCATTCGAAATGCTCCAAATCTAAAAAAGGAAATATATCACTCAAAAATAAAAAATGAATTTTAAAATTCAAAGCTATATTAATTTACAAGTGATTAAATAATCAATATCAGAATAGTCTACTTAATCAAATCAATCCATAAAATGAGCTTTTTATTTATAATTAAATAAAATATGGACAGCTTTGCTCAATCAAATGAAATTAATCCAAATAAGCAGACTGTAAGATCTATCAACAAGAATATTAATTTTTTTCTTAATTTTGACTCATTTTTTCTTATTTGAGAAATAAAATACTGCCTCTCTTCACACAAGTCATGATCAGAAATATGCAAGAATTTGATGCAATAAATGTCTATTTTAATTCCATAAAATAGACATAATTGTCTTTACTATTCACCAGCAGCTAGATTGTGTCCTACACTCGCTTCGAGCTGAATGATTTTATCTCTAATTAATGTTGGGATATTTACTTTTTGTGAGTTTAGCTTATCTATACAAACCAATACTGCTTCACCTGTCGCCACAAGCTGATTTTGCGCCTGACTCCATAAAGTATAATGCATACGAAATGCACTATTTCGCAGTTCTTCAATACGCGCACCAATATGCAACACATCAGGATAGAATACTGGCCTTAAATATTTACACTGGCTAGAAGCCACCACAGTCAATATATCATTTTCAAATATATTTAATGCCATTAAATACGCAATTCGCGCGCTTTCAATGTATCGATAATACTGCACATTATTGACATGGCCAAAAGCATCCATATCCCCCCAAGCCACAGTTTGCTCATGAATAATAGGATAGGTAGATAGTTCCTGCATATTTTTACTCATATCTTAAAGTTAAGAAAATTCACATCATTTTCAAAGATTAAATTTAACTGCCTGATTAAATCAGGATTATCTCCCAACATGGTTTTAATGCGTAGGTAGCTCATTAAAATATTATCTGGATATAAGCTTAACAATTGTTGCGCCTCATGCTGGCGCTGAGTCGCCACATAAATATGCCACTTGGCGAACGTCAACATAGGTACACTGGTATAACGCTGCTCAAGCTGGATTATACGCTGCTCTACATAGGCATAATCTGGAATCTGCTTTAATAACTGCTGCTGGAACCAAAGATAAAATACCTCTGGATCAAAATGCTCCTGCAATAAATGCAAGGCTAAATCTTCATGTTGCAGACTCATTTCTGGCAGTCGTGCCATTAATTTCAGCCACAGGACTTTACTACTGTATGGTCGCGCCTGAATCTCGCTTTGCAGTGCCAAATAACGTCGCTGCAAGGCAATTAAATCATCGACTGAAGCCTGATCAAACTGAATCAGTAACTGCTGCAACCATAAATCACGATGTTCAGCATCAAGTAAACCCTGCTGCGTGGTACGTAAAAATAACCACGGTTTTTGTAATGCCAGCTTGCCCCATAAAATCGTGATACATTGCTGATATGCTGTTTCAATTTCACTTAACCAGGGAGAAAGCTGGTGCTGGGCAAGAAATTCCAAATGGGTCAGCGCCTTTTCAGTTTCCTGCTGCTCAAGAAAAATATCGATACGCAGCAACTCAGCCAGTTCAAAGGCCATAGGCGCCGATTTTTCCAGATGCTGCAACGCAGTTTCATAATCTCCATTGCGATAATCAAACTGCGCATCCACAATATTATTCAGCAAGCCTGATTGTGTAAAAACACGTTCTATAAATACCTGCTGGTCCTTGGCAGCATCCAGCAACCAAACAATGCCGAGTTGTTCATAGGGATGCAGGTCTCTAAAATGTAAAACTGTTTCTTTTTTTCGTTGCTCACGTGCTAAATAACGCCGAGCAAATATCCATAATAACTGTGCAAACAGACTCACCAAAATAAACAGCAGGATAAGACCCCAAACGCTGCTCTGGAATTGCCAATCGCGCCAGTAGATATAGACATAACCCGCGCCATAGCCATAGTTCAATACGGCAAGCAGGGCAAAGATTAATAGACCGACAAGTAGATAAATCAATACAAGCTGTTTCATCATTCGCTACCCCAACAAACCAAGCGTTGTCAGTTTTGGCGTTGGCACAGCAGGTAAATTCAATACTTTCTCCAGTCGGGACCTGATCTGTTGGCTATTTTGGTCAGGTAGTTTCACCAGTAACTGTATGACTTCCTGAACTGACTTTCGGTATTCAGAAGTTTGCCCCTGATTTAAGGCCTGGGATGCCAGCAATAATCGTAACTGCGCCTCCTTGAGCAGCACATGACGGTTCATTAAATCCGTAGCGGGCTGTTCAACCCTTTCCAGCCTGAACCATTTCCACCATGAACCAGTTGCAGTCTTTTGCAGCGTAATGTTGGGATTGGAGATTTCTTGCTGTATTTTTTGATCCAGTTGTTGCAGTAGATGATTCAGTTGCTGCTGTTGTTGTGTTTGTGCCAGTACAAACTGCTGAATAGCTAGCCGATCCTGTTCAATTGCTTTCATTAAACTTTGTTGCAATGCAGGAGCAACCGCATATTGAACGATCTGTTGCTGTAACTGATTTAAATGCTCAAGTGCATAGATAAACTGCTGCTGTTCCACTGCAAACTGAATCAACTGCAAGTGTTGCTTAATCAGAATAATAGGCGCGACGCCTGTCATTGTCGCTGGCATCGTCACCATGTCTTCAGCAGGTTCCACAACACGGTTATTCTGGGCCTGACGCTGTACAGCAACAAACTGGTCATTCAGCAGTGCATAGCGCTGTTGTGTTTGATCAAGCTGCTGTTGAAGCTGGGGAATCGTTTGAGAATATTGTGCAACATCATAACTAAGCTTGGCCAACCACACCAAACCCAGTGCTAATATTAAATATACAATTTTTCTCATAGATTTCCTTGCCAGTCATTTATGCGTTGAATCATCCCTGATGCAGACAAATTTTCAAGCGGAATAATGTTAAATGCCCCACCTGCCTGCGTTGCTGCATTTTCCATTATCTTCACCAAACGCTCACCCAATACCAGATAAACCCATTGTGCTTGAATAAGGTCCTGGCCGCAAAGCTGTTGCCAGTAATTCCAGCTTGCCTCGCTGCTGATCAACACCATCGTCGGTTGATCGCGTTGAATTCTTGATAAGATATCGGGAAAACGCTTCAAGCTTATTTCAGGACACTGTCGATGATACAGCACAAAGTTAAGAATACTGATACCCCGCTGTTGCAACTGCTGCATCATAAACTGTCGCCCACCTTGACCACGCCAAAACGCAATCCGACTTAAATGGGGATGCTGCCTTAAAATCGGCAGTTGCAGCATGCCCTCAGAGTTTTCAATCTCAGGTGCATCACTTTTAATATTAAACTTTGCTAATGCCTGTGCGGTGGTTTTTCCAACCGCAATCCACTGAATATGCGCCAACCGTTCCAAAGTGATACCTGCCTGTTGCAGATAACACATCCCGATCTCAACAGCGGTTGGACTGACCACAACAATCACCTGCACCTGTTCAAGCTGTTGGTAAAGTTGCTGCAATGCCTCAGAAAAAGATTCCGCCACCAATTCCAGCAAGGGTAGGCTTTCAACCTGATAGCCTGCCTCAGTCAATGCCTGGGTGAGGCTGGAGGCACGATCTGAAGGGCGCGTATTAATAAAAAGCATTAATAAAGCGCTTTTAGCAATTCACCTGCACCTTGCTCCAATAAGCATTGTGCAAGTTGTTCACCTAATTGTTCAGCATCTTCTGAAGTTCCAACCAATTGTTGTTTTAGCAAGATTTTCCCATCAACACTTCCCACACGGCCTTCTATCTGCAACTTTTGGTTATTTAGGGTTGCATATCCTGCGATTGGAACTTGACAGCCACCTTCTAAATAGGCATTAAACGCACGTTCTGCACGCACACAGATTGAGGTTTCTTCATGCTGTAATGGTTGAATGATTTTTAATAATGCCTCATCATCTGCACGACACTCTAAGCCCAATGCACCCTGACCAACAGCGGGTAAACTTAAAACAGGCGCTAAACAATGACGAATTCGATCTGCCAAACCTAAACGCTTTAGACCTGCACTAGCTAAAATAATGGCATCATATAAACCATCATCAAGTTTTGATAAACGTGTACCCACATTCCCACGTAAGTCAATAATCTCTAAATCAGGGCGTATTTGTAAAATCTGGCATTTGCGACGCAAACTAGATGTACCTACTTTGGCACCTTGAGGTAACTCATCAAAACTTTGGTAATGATTCGAAACAAAGGCATCAAGTGGGTCTTCTCGCTCACAAGTCACAGCGAGCGTTAAACCTTCTGGTAAGTGCATCGGCACATCTTTCATTGAATGGACCGCCAAATCAGCACGCCCATCCAGCAATGCAGCTTCCAGTTCTTTAACGAATAATCCTTTACCACCAATTTTTGCCAAAGGTGTATCTAGAATTTTATCACCCTGCGTCACAAACTTAACCAACTCAACCGTTAAATCGGGATAAAGCGCATTTAAACGGGAGCGAATATGCTCCGCCTGCCAAAGTGCAAGAGGGCTTTGTCGAGTCGCAATTTTCAAGGTTTTCATAAATTCAAGTTAAGCATGGGTCAAAACAATTGTTTCAAACTTAACTTGCTCACCTAAAATTGCAAGCAAAAACTGATTTTTCATCTGACTTAAGTTCAATATTTTATAATTGATGCATGCATTCTCTTAAGCTTGGTAAATCACGGCGACTCACCGACAGGCGTTCATCCAGCTCACGTAATCTAACCTGATACTGACCAGCAGCAATCAGCTCCAACCCTTCTAAATAATCAAGAGAAACTAAAGCATTACGATGAATTCGAATGAAACGATCTGAAAACTCAGATTCTAGCTCTTTTAAAGTTTCATCAATTAATACACTGCCATTTTTATGGCGTACTGTGACATATTTCTGATCTGCTAGAAAATAGTAAATATTTTCTATTGGAATAAGTTCGACCCCGCGATAAGTTTTCGCAGCAATTTGATGACGTTGAGTTTTAGTATCGTACATATCGTCTTGTTGTTGTAAACCAGTCATTTGTGCTTGTGTAAGTTGCGTCAGACTATTAAACACCTGTTGTAAATCTTGTTGTGCAATAGGCTTGAGCAAATATCCCTGTGCTTGAAACTTAAACGCTTCCAATGCGTGTTGATCATATGCTGTACAAAAAATAATAGCTGGACGAGGGCTAAGATGACTGATCTGTTCAGCACACTCCAATCCATTCATTCCAGGCATTTGAATATCTAATAGAACAACATCGGGCGAATCATTTTCAATATGGTTTAACACATCCTGCCCATGATGCGCCGTCGCAATCACTTCATGACCCATTTGGGTCACTAAACGTGACAAACGCTCTACTGCGAGAGGTTCATCATCAGCAATCAGAACTTTCATCCTCTCCTCCTTGTCACCGTTAACTTCATCCGTCGTTTTTATGGTTAACTTATTATTTTACTCGATAGTGATAACTTACCACCGTGGTATATAACGATACTCCCCCATAAACCTGAAACTTCACTGTCTGTCCATAATAGGCTTTCAGGCGCTGTTTTACATTTTCTATTGCAATACCATTCCCTTGTCTCGATTTTATTGTATCGTGAGAATAAGGGTTAGTAATGACTATACTGACTTGATTTTGCAATATTTCAACCAATACACTAATGGTTGAGGGCTGTAAAACTTTTTCTACCCCATGAAAAATACTATTCTCTAGCAAAGGTTGCAATGTTAATAATGGAATCGTGACTCGTTTTAATTCTAAAGACGTAGCCTGTATATTCCATTCTACCTTTAAACGCTCTCCTAAACGTAATTTTTCAATACTTAAGTACTGCTGACACAAGTCAATTTCTTCAGCCAAACTCACCAATTTCAACTCTTGAAAACTGGCGCGGAATAATCGTGACAAGTTAATCAACATGTTTTCTGCTTTGTCAGGATCAATTGAAATCAAACTTACGACACTGTTTAAACTATTAAATAAAAAGTGTGGATGAATACGGGCCTGCATCGCCTGAATGCGTGCATTCAGCTCACTGTATTGCTGTTTGAGCCATTGTTCACGCATATATAGGTAACGCATGCAAAACGCGCCCAGCAATATGCCGTAGCTTAAATGCAGGCCCACACCCTGAAATAAAACCTGTTCTGAAAAGTCTGTTAAAGGTGAAGCCCAGTACTGGATTATATTTACCGCACAAGTGGTAAACAAAACAACCAGTTGAAGCAAAATAAAGCCTAAAATTAATGCCATTTTCTGACTAAATTTGGCAAAAAACTCCTGAAAATAACCAACCAGTGCAGAAAAGGACAGAATCACCCAGTTAATAAAGCACATATATTGCAAAACACGGGCGGTTTCCAATGCCTGCCATGAACGTGCCTCTGCCAGTGCCAACACCATCGCCAGCACATTACTGGCAACAATTAATTCCAATAAGTGTTGCCATTGCCCAATTTTCGTAAAAAAATAGGAAGCTGATGTCTGATCCTGTACATTGTCATGACGCATTTGCAATAACTTGTTGCGTCGAGTTTCGGCAACTGCGTTTGGATTTGCTATACTCTTTTTTATTTTACTGAGCCGCCATGACCACATCTTCTCAATCCTCTTCTTCAGCAAGCCCTAATCAAACCTCTGGAATGTGGGGCGGTCGCTTCTCTGAAGCAACAGATGCATTTGTTGCAGAATTTACCGCATCTGTTCAATTTGACCAACGTTTTTATAAACAAGATATTGCAGGTTCGATTGCACATGCAACCATGCTTGCTAAAGTTGGTGTACTGACTGAGGCTGAACGTGATGATATTATCCAAGGTTTGAATACAATCAAAGCTGAAATCGAAGCGGGTAATTTCGAATGGCGTATTGATTTAGAAGATGTACACATGAACATTGAGTCTCGCTTGACTCAACGTATCGGCATCACAGGTAAAAAATTACATACAGGTCGTAGCCGTAATGACCAGGTTGCAACTGACATCCGTTTATATTTGCGTGATGAAATTGATGACATTTTAGGTTTATTACTACGCTTACAAAAAGGCCTACTGAGTTTAGCAAGTCAAAATACTCATACGATTATGCCTGGTTTTACTCATTTACAAACAGCTCAGCCAGTAACATTTGGTCATCACCTATTGGCTTGGTTTGAGATGTTGGTTCGCGATACTGAACGCCTTCAAGATTGCCGCAAGCGTGTTAATCGCATGCCACTCGGTTCCGCAGCCTTGGCAGGAACAACCTACCCAATTGATCGCGCATACACAGCCGAATTACTGGGTTTTGAAGCAGTTTCAGAAAACTCGCTCGATGCTGTTTCCGATCGTGACTTTGCCATTGAATTTAACGCTGCTGCATCATTGATCATGATGCATTTATCACGTATGTCTGAAGAACTGATTTTATGGACTTCGGCACAATTTAAATTCGTGAACATCCCAGATCGTTTCTGCACAGGCTCTTCAATTATGCCGCAGAAGAAAAATCCAGATGTACCTGAACTTGTTCGTGGTAAATCAGGTCGCGTGTTTGGTGATTTAATCAGCTTATTGACTTTAATGAAAGGTCAACCTTTGGCATATAACAAAGACAACCAAGAAGATAAAGAGCCTTTGTTTGATGCAATTGATACCGTTCGTGGTTGCTTAATGGCCTTTGCAGACATGGTGCCTGCACTGGTTCCAAACATTGAAATTATGCGTGAAGCAGCACTTCGTGGTTTCTCTACAGCAACTGACCTTGCTGATTACCTTGTGAAGAAAGGTGTTGCTTTCCGTGATGCACACGAAATTGTAGGTAAAGCAGTTGCGCTTGGTGTGGCTGAAGAAAAAGATTTATCTGAATTAACACTGGAACAGCTACAACAATTCTCTGATTTGATCGAAACAGATGTATTTGATAAAGCCTTAACTTTAGAAGCTTCTGTGAATGCACGTGATCATATCGGCGGGACATCACCAAAACAAGTTGAAGCAGCCATTACTCGTGCACACAGTCGCCTAGAACAGTTATACGCTTAAGGATAAATCATGACTAGACAAGTATTTTGCCGCAAATATAAACAAGAGCTTGACGGTTTGGACTTTGCACCATTCCCTGGTGCAAAAGGTCAAGAATTCTTTGAGACGGTTTCAAAACAGGCTTGGCAAGAATGGTTAAAACACCAAACCACGCTCATTAATGAAAAACGACTCAATGTATTCGAACCCGATGCGAAGAAGTTTCTTGAAGAGCAACGAGAGAAGTTCTTCAACAATGACGAAAGTGTTGAAAAAGCAGAAGGTTGGACGGAACAAAAGTAAATCGTTTCATCTAGGGTCTGTTGAGAATTAC
>NZ_DDAH01000223.1:0-3107 GCF_002333245.1 Acinetobacter sp. UBA2063 | reverse complement strand
AAGGCTTTTTATTATTGAATCGGTTTTTGAAAGGTGTGGGCCATCAGGATTCCCAGCAATGTTAGACCGCCTTTAATGAACTCCACAGCTCATTTCTTTCTCTTGCAGAGAAGCATACAATAGGTTCAGTTTCTCCCAGCCAGCATTCGATATGAACTCTCATCAAGCTGATCGCAACCTGTTTCTGGCGATTGGTTGTCTCACCATTTCTGCACTGCTCTTTTCAGTGATGGGCATTTGTATCCGATATGCTTCCCATAGTGTTGATAACTACACCATTGTATTTTTTCGTAATGTGGTTGGACTCATCCTATTTCTGCCTTTTATTTTTAAACAAGGCACTGGCTTTGTAAAAACAGAAAAACTATGGATGCATACATGGCGTAGTATTGTTGGACTTGCAGCCATGTATGGTTTCTTTTACGCCATTGCGCATTTAAAGTTATCAAATGCAATGGTATTTACCTACTCTTCCCCAATTTTTATTCCAGTTATTGCATGGCTATTTCTAAAAGAAAAAATCACCATTGCTATGATTTGTGCAGCTGTTTTAGGATTTATTGGCGTATTTTGCGTTGCTAAACCCGATCAAGGTCTACTGAACTGGATTTCGGTGATTGGTATTGCATCAAGCTTACTTGCCTCAATGGCTTTTGTAACTGTTCGGGCATTAACTCAAACTGAACCACCTGAACGCATCGTATTTTATTTCTGCTTGATAGGATCAGCACTTTCTGTGATTCCAATGTTTTGGGTATGGCGACCTTATCATTTACAAGAATTATTGTTTTTAATTGGCGCAGGGATACTTGCTAATGTCAGCCAAATTTTTATGTCTCATGCTTATCGACTTGCGCCAGCAGGACAAATTGCACCTGTGAATTATATGGCAATTATTTTTGCAGGTGTATGGGGCTTCTTACTTTGGAATGAAGTACCCGATTTATACAGTGTGATTGGATTTTGTATTATTTTGCTGGCAATTTTATTATGTAGTCCATTGACTCAACGTCAAAGGAAAATTATTCAACGCTAAAATATTTGATCTTTAAAAATAACTTATCAACATTGACAATGTCTAAAGCATTTTAAAGCTTAGAAATAAAAAAAGCACCCGAAGGTGCTTTTTTTATTGTTAGTTTAGTTATACCAACCAAACAATTTAAAGAAATACGGAACGTAAGCAATAATTAAGATTGCAGGTACCATGACCAATAAAGGCAATATCCAACGTTCATATCGATAGTAGAAAGACAAATGACGAACTTCTGCATCTGCTTCAGCCACTTCTGCATCACCAATCGATTGTCGAGCTAAGAGATGGTTTAATGCAACTGGAGGTGTGACATAACCCAACTCAAAACCAATAAGCGCAATCATCCAGAAATGAACAGGATCAATACCATATTGATATGCAACAGGTGCGACTGTAGCCGTGATCAGAATCACAGCACCAAATGGATCCATAATCATACCTACGAAGATCATCAATAATACAATCAACGTAATCACGACAACAATATTATTAATATCTTGTGGGAATGCTTCCATGATATGAATTTGCTCAAGGAAACCACCGACACTCACTGAAAGCGCCATCAGAATCACAAGTGCACCAATATGGCCTACTGTTTCACTTGAAGAAGCATGTAATGCTTTAGCAAATGAGATGTTACGCTCTGGTTTGCGTGGGTCATCTTCTGGATTAATTTTTGGTGCAGGTTGACTACCGTCCGCAGGCAATGTGTAGCTATTTAAAGTACTGTCCCAATGACCAACAGGTGCCAACGGTGCAGGTTCTTTACGTAACTTATCAAACAATACCATCATCAATAGAATCACAGGCATCATTACAGGTGCAGTAAATTCATTGAGATCAGTTGCTAATGCATGTTTGTAGAATAACCAAATCAAAACAAAGATCACGATATATGGTGATACAGGTACGAATGCACGTAATGATTTAGGCAATGCAACTTTAAATGGTGCAATACGGAATTTTTGTTCCGCAAAGAATAATGCAATCACCAAGAATAACGTTGAGGTTAATAGGAATGTGTACATCCCGTATTTATAAAGCAAATCAGTCGTTACTTCTTTGTTCAGTGAAGCGACTACTACGATCAATAAACATGGACGTAGAACTACACCCATTGAACCCGACAGCGCCGTTGCTGCTAAAGCAAACTGACGGCGTCCACCCGCATTCCACACTTCTTTATAAATAATCGCACCCGCAGCGATAACGAAAATACCTGATGCACCTGTATAGGCTGTTGGTAATGCCGCTGCAAGAAGGATCAACCAAGTTAAAGTCTCTGGAGCCAGATTCCAAGGACGTAAGATATTGAGGAATAAATCAACAATACGTGTTTGCTTGAGCAACATACCCGCCCAAATAAATAAGGCTAGATTCAAGAAAATATTCGACAATTCAACCAACTGTCCCAAATAAATACCTTGCCCCATTGGATAATCCATGAAGAAAGTAAATGCAACCCCGGTGATAATCGCCATATAGGCATATAAAGGAATACTGAGGATGGCTAAACCGACATTACCACCTTCACGAGTTGCAGCTGGTGGTTTGATCATTTGAAATAAACTGATGAGTGTCAGCACACCAAACAATATCATCCACAACCAATAAATCACGTTCATTTCTGGTGTGATCGGAACACCTGAATTCATGACCGATTTATATTGGCTAATCACAGATGATGTGAGTAATGCATTACCCAACAACATCGCAATACCATAAACACGGAAATCAGTTTTAGTAGCAGGACTACGTAAACCAATGTGATGCGCTTTCAATGTTGCACTGATTGCAGCAAATACAACCATAATAACGAGGAATAACGCGCGGTTCTCTGCACCTAATTTAAAGATACCGAAGAAACTAGTTTCAATTTTCCGATAAGTACGAACACTAGGATTGGCTTCGATATGCTTCATTGCCTTATCGTAGAATTGGTATTTCTCATCACATTGTTGCTGAGCCGCTATCAGCGAAGCTCGAACATCTGACTCAGAAGCTACACCAAACATACTCGCAAACTCATCAGCAGCATTGATTTTCATTTGCTCTTGAACTTGTGCATCTA
>NZ_DDAH01000122.1:6386-13787 GCF_002333245.1 Acinetobacter sp. UBA2063 | reverse complement strand
TTGAGTTTAAAAGTAGAAAATCGAATAAAGCTGAATAGACTGGATCCGTATGCCTATCTCAGTGATGTGCTGAAAAGGCTGCCGACCCATAAAGTGACCCAAATAGAAGAATTGCTACCACACCGCTGGAAACCTGAACCGAATTAAAAAAATAGGCATGGGGTTCAGCGGGGGCTTACGCCTAAACATACAGCCACTAAAACCTTGTAATTGTTTGTAGAACAATAACCATGTGGTTCTATAAAGATGAGTCAATAAAAAAGCAGACCTAAGTCTGCTTACCCAACGTGAATTTGGTTTAAGCAGATTTTAATTCAATCGGTTTTAAAATCTGCTGAATCCCAGACTTATATCCATTTACAAGCACCAAAGCATATAATGTTAAAGCAGCAAATATGAATCTTAAAACCATAAAACCAATCGACAGAAGTTTTCCCCCGAGTTGCACTATCGGCAAATATATGATTAATCTTGCCACAAGTGAGCATGTATTGCTCAACCCGCTCTGAAATATCAGTGCAGAAATCATCAATTAGGCAGAAAAGTGTTGTAAGCGGTGTGTCGATAGGCATTTTGAGATCATTGTTTTTTGTCATGATTAAATTTTGACTTAAATGCCTATCCTTTTACAACGTCCTTATCCCGAATTCACGTTACCCATCTTATAACTTACATTGCAGAATTTGCTCTGAAAACAGACTTTTCCATTGTTCACGTAAAGTCGGCAAATAGAATTTTTCCCCAATCATGACCAATTCCGCATCAATCAAGGCATGAATTTCATGCATGAGTATATAATCCAAAGCAATAATTGAGAGTTCAGGATGTTTCTGGGAAATTTGCTTGCGTCTAACTTGAGCTTTTTTTACCAATTCATTGGCAAATTTTTTATCTTTATAGGTGGTAATTGCACTTAAACGAAGCTCAATAATGCCCCAGCCCTCTAGTAATTTTTTAAAAACTTCAAAATCTTTGGCCGTTGCTTCCCATGTCACATTTTCCAGATTATTGTCTTCTGGTAAGACAGGTAACAAAAGGTCTGCCGTACTTGGAAAAATTTTCTTTAGATTCAACAAAAACTTGACAGGATTTTCATGAGACAGACCAGAATATTGAATATGAGTTTGAGTATCTGTCAAATAAATATTAAGCATAATAAAAGCAATGGTCTAGTCAATCAAACGGATATTGTACGCACTTGCAGGAGAGAAGTACACTTCGCAAGGGCAACCATCACACGCCTCTCAAAACAATAAGGGCGTATACCATACGCCCCTACCACTCATGATTATTTACTACTCGGTGCAATCATCTGCTCAGGACGAACCACTTCATCAAATTGTTCAGCAGTTACCAAGCCTAGTTCAACCGCAACCTGTTTTAAGGTTTTATTTTCCTTATAGGCTATTTTAGCGACTTTGGCAGCGTTTTCATAACCAATCACTGGATTTAGTGCAGTCACCAACATCAGTGAATTATGCAGGAAATAATCAATTTTCTCACGGTTTGGTTCAATTCCTACCGCACAGTGGTCATTGAAACTATTACATGCATCACCAAGCAACTGGATTGATTGCAACAAGTTATAAGCAATCACTGGCATAAACACGTTGAGCTCAAAATTACCAGACGCACCAGCAATATTGATAGTCGTATCATTGCCCAAGACTTGAGCCACCACCATGGTCATGGCTTCACTTTGTGTCGGGTTTACTTTCCCAGGCATAATACTTGAGCCTGGTTCATTTTCAGGAATACGGATTTCCCCTAAACCACAACGTGGACCACTTGCCAACCAGCGAATGTCATTGGCAATTTTATTTAAGCTTGCAGCCAAAGTTTTTAATGCACCAGAAGCGAATACTGCCGCATCACGCCCTGCCAAGGCTTCAAATTTATTAGGTGCCGTTACAAATGGTAGGCCTGTCAGCCCAGCTAATTGTTCTGCGGCTTTTACGGCATAATCAGGATGAGCATTGAGTCCTGTTCCCACCGCCGTTCCACCTAAAGGCAATTCATATAAACCTGCAAGCGCCTGATGTAGACGCTTTAAGCCATGATCCAGTTGTGACACATAGCCACTAAATTCCTGTCCTAGCGTTAATGGAGTCGCATCCTGTAAATGGGTACGTCCAATTTTGACAATATCATCAAATTGATCGGATTTACGTTGTAAAGTTTGTTTGAGTTTCTCAACCGCAGGAATTAGTAATTCATTGATTTGCAGACTTGCGGCAACATGAATCGCGGTTGGGAAAGAATCATTGGTGGATTGCGCACGGTTGACATGATCGTTTGGATGGACAGGTTTTTGTGCGCCCAAAGCTTGCCCTAATTTCTGGTTAGCAATATTGGCAATCACTTCATTACAGTTCATGTTGCTTTGCGTACCAGAACCTGTCTGCCATACCACCAATGGAAACTGAGCATCCCATTGCCCAGCAATGACTTCTTCAGCAGCACCCACAATATATTGACTTAACTCTTCAGGCAGTTGTTTAAGTTCTGCATTGGTGATGGCAGCAGCTTTTTTTACAAGTCCCATTGCACGAATCATCGCACGGGGTAAACGCTCCTGACCTATTTTAAAGTTTTGTAAACTTCTTTGCGTTTGCGCGCCCCACAAGGCTTCATTTGGAACCTCAATTTCACCCATGGTATCGTGTTCAATTCGTATGTGCATAACAACCTCTGCTCTATCTTGGTAAGAATTTTCACGGGCTGAAGCAAATAGATGCCTTGGCTAGCTCATATTGAATGTTTATCAAGGATATTCAACAAACCGCCGTATTATCCCCAAATGGCTTAAGAATGCAAATAATAATCATTATCTAAAACCTGTTGCCAGCTTTAATGGACTGTATTGGTAATCATAAAGCGATAGCAGACTTAGTTACCTTTTAACGTATTTAGATAAAAACGCCATTCATCTCCAATCATTTGTGTTAAGGATCGTTTCGGTGTCCATGCAAGCATCTTTTCTGCTTTATCAATATTTGCCCCCAGTTGAGCCAATTCCTCATGTTGATAAACTGCGGGCTGAACCCGAATTTCGGATTGGGTTACTTTGGCAACTTCATCTAACAAACCTAGGATAGAGGTGGTTTTTGAGTGGGCGATATTAAATGCCTCCAAACAGCCAACCTGTGTTTCCAGCCACTTTAAGCCTGCCAGTACGGCATCACAAACATCCAGCACATGCAAGAAGCTTCGTTCAACCGTACCATCTTTAGTCTGTGCCTGATTTTGCAACTCAATGCAATCACGTTGCATTGCGGCTACCTGCAAGGCCAGAGGCACAATATTCTTCGGTAATTGAACAACATATTCACCCAATACCCCATGCTCAAAGGCACCGACAATATTGGATAACCGCAGGTTAATGATCTTCCATTCATGGTCAATCCTGTAGGTATCCGCAATAATATCCTCCACCATTTGCTGGGTACGAATATAGGGATTAGCATAGTGATAATTAAATTTAGTCTCCTCGGAAAGTTCCGAATCAGACTTTCCATAGACCGCCACGCTGGATAGGTTGATAAGCTGTCTCACTCCCATGCGTTGCATGGCACGTAATAAGCTCATGATACAACTGACATTATCATTATAATATTCAAGAGGTTTTAAAACCGATTCCTCCAGCGATTTAAAGCTCGCAGTATGAATCACCGCATCTATAGAATATTGTTCAAACACCTTATTTAAGGCAGGCGTGTTGCGTACATCAAGCTTTGCAAAAGGAATATACATGCCTGAAATATATTCCAGACGTTCCAGAGTCTGTAATGTGGAATTGGCCAGATTATCAACAATGACGATTTCGTGCCCACGAGCCAGCAAACTCAAAGCAATATGTGAACCGATAAAGCCTAAACCACCTGTCACCAAAATCATTGTATAATTACCTTCTTTTTAATATGTCCATCTTTATTTTTGCCTATGACCATAGTGAATGTTCCATGAGTACACTACTGTTAATTACCTCAGCACCTACTTCAATGATGGCCTGGCATGCATTTGGTTTAGCACAGGCATTACAAAATAAGCATGAGGAATTTCGTGTCTTCTTTTACCAGGACGGTGTTCAGGTTGCCAACGATTTACAGTGGTTTCCTGATGATCAGCGCAACCTGAAACTGGAATGGCAAAAGCTTGGCGTTCGACTCCCTGTCTGTGTCAGTGCCGCGCTTGCTCGGGGAATCACGGATGCCAGCAATGCACAACGTCATTCACTTCAGCAGCACAACCTGGCCCAAGGTTTTGAG
Source organism: Acinetobacter sp. UBA2063 (assembly GCF_002333245.1). Lineage (NCBI taxonomy): Bacteria > Pseudomonadati > Pseudomonadota > Gammaproteobacteria > Moraxellales > Moraxellaceae > Acinetobacter > Acinetobacter sp. UBA2063. The sequence continues at coordinate 9,519 of NZ_DDAH01000122.1, read as the reverse complement.
CTGGTTGGGCTTGGAGAACTTGCTGATGCCGTACAAAGCTGTTCTCGTCTAATTCAATTCTAGATCAAGTTCTTTATATAGCGTGTCGCTTTTAAAAGGTAAATTGTGTGAAAACTGTACTCGTCATCCTAACGCAGCCTAATTTAACCAGTTTGCAGGTCAATGAAAGCTTGTCTGCAACTATGGTTTTAGCAACCTTTGGTATTTCTGTCAAAGTATTATTAAAGGATGCCGCACTGAGTTTATTGAACAATCAACTAGCGTTCGATCAGTTCACGCATGCCTTTAAAATTGCCGCCAATATGGTGGAAAGTTTTGAGTTTTACGATTTAACCCCAATTTTGGTTGAAAGCAAAAATCAACAATTAGCTATCGTCAAAAATACAGATCAGGATATTGAATTTATTGATATTCATCCTGAATTTATTCAGTCATTTGATCATGTACTGTATTGGTAAGGGATTCGCTCATGAAAAATTCAACCTTGTTTCTCGTCCAATCTCCTTATAACAATGTCAATAAAATTTTAGATGAGTTAGCACACATGGCAAAAGCGGATGACCATATTGTGATGATGGGGGATTCAGTCTTACAAGTCACAGATGCCGTTGTGGATACTTACCCGAATATCTATTGTCTAAGCAATGAACAAAGCCTATTGCAGTATGGTCTTAAAAAACGTGTAAACATTCTGGAATATGCTCAATTTGCAAATTTAGTATTAAAGTTTCAACGTTGTATTACGTTGAAATGAATATATCGTTAATTGAGTGATACCCATAAATTATTGGGCGTATACAATACGCCCCTACTTAGGCTATTTTATGCAGTTAGAGTTAGACCAAGACGGTCATTTAGTTGATTACACCATTTGGAATCCAGAAGTTGCACAGGAACTTGCTAAATCACTCGATTTAGAGCTGACAGATTGGCACTTTGATATTCTCAATGCTGTACGGCAGTTTTATCAGCAGTTTGGACATTCACCTGCAACACGTCCGTTGATCAAATTTCTCATGAAAACAGTAAGCCCTGAAATCAGTAATGCTGAGCTACAGCAAAAGTTTAATACAGGTCTAGTGGCTCGACATTTAAGTCGCTTGGCTGGCGTTCCCAAACCTGCCAATTGTTTATAGATCATTGAAAATGATCTATGAGGCACTATTTTGCTTTTGTTGCATAAACGCAAAATAACCTGGGCCAGCAGCGACCTTTACCTCTTTTACATCAATGGGTTCATTACATTCTGAACAAACAACCTTAGAACTAAATTTGTGTCCACTGGTTTTATGAGTAAATTCAATCGGTTTGCCCAAACCCATGTCCATCCATTTATCGGCCCATTGCACCATTGTCAGAATAATCGGGTACAAGTCCAACCCTTTATCGGTAAGTTGATATTCAAAACGTTCCTGACGCTCCACATAGGGAACTTTGGTTAAAATTCCATATTCAACCAGACGTTTTAACCGTTCTGAAAGGACATGACGCGTAACTCCCAAACTACGCTGGAACTCATCAAAACGGCGTATACCCATAAATGCGTTGCGCAAAATCAGCATGGTCCAACGGTCACCCAATACTGAAAGCGTCCGCGCCACTGAACATGGCTGATCGCCAATCTCATCCCATTTCATTATTATCACCCATCATTTTTCAAACTTATAAGGTATATAATCCACACCTTGAACCCTAACACTAAAAAGTGAATCAATATAAAATATACACTAATGTATCTTGGTCACCAGATACAAATTACCCTACTTTAATACAAAGGCGTCCAAAATTAGATGGATGTTCCAAATCACCAGCAACCTGAACCGTTGTTCCTTGTGCTTTATGATTTACCGTGACATCAACACCACATCCAACCCCACAATAGGGACATGTTGTTTTTGTAATGATTGTTTCTGCTTGATCGGAGCGACTGTGTTCTAAATTTTGAATACTGTTTATGACTGCCCCTTTTATCTATTTCATCTATGCCTGAATTTCACATTCTGTTTGGGTTTAGGCACCAAGGAACCTAAACCCCAAAGATGATTAACCTGCTTTTTTCATTGCAAAATCCTTACCAAATAACAATTTATTTCTAAATGTTGAAATTGGTGTTTGATCTGCAATCAATTCCGCATACCACATGCCATCTTCAGTATCACCGAACAGTACCGCACCGATGACTTTATCTTTCTGAATAATGATACGCTTGTAAATTTGTCGTTTTTCATCATTCAGGATAATGTCTTCGTAATCTTCTTTCGGTTCAAAATTTCCAGCCGAGAATACATCAACACCACTAACCTTAAGCTGAGTTGGAACGGTTGGCGACTTGAACGTTAAGCTACCGTGTTCTGCCAAGTGTGTCGCACAGATAAATGCTTGTCCCCACAATGGTTCGACGAGACCAAAGGTCTGATTACGATGCTCAATACATTCACCCACTGCATAAATACTTGGGTCAAAGGTTTGCATCGTATTATTGACCAAAATACCACGATTGCAACGTAAACCAGCACTTTGAGCCAAAGTGATATTTGGACGAATACCGACTGCAAATACGACAAGATCAGCATCCAACACTGTGCCATCTTTCAGACGTACTTGGTTAACATGACCATCTTTACCAATCAATGCTTCAGTATTTGCCTCAGTGATAATATTAATCCCTTTTTCTTCGATGCTTTGACGCAACATACGACTTGCACGCCCATCAAGCTGACGCTCCATAATGCGATCCATCAAATGAAGAACAGTGACATTCATGCCACGTTGTTTCAGACCATACGCTGCTTCCAGGCCAAGTAAACCACCGCCAATCACGACTGCATTTTTTTTAGTTTCACAATATTTAATCATGGTATTCACATCATAAATATCACGGAAACTAATCACACCTTTCAAGTCAACACCTTGTACTGGTGGAATAAATGGCTTAGAACCTGTGGCAATGATCAAACGGTCATAATCAACACTTTCACCTTTTTCTGTATGGACTGTCTTGCGAGTACGATCTATTTTTACAGCTGGATCATCCGCTATAAACTTGATGCCCTTATCGCTATACCAAGTATGAGGATGCAACATAATATCTTCGATCGTTTTCTCACCAGAAAGCACGGGTGAAAGCATGATT
>NZ_DDAH01000122.1:0-6235 GCF_002333245.1 Acinetobacter sp. UBA2063 | reverse complement strand
AAAGCATGATACGGTTATAGTTACCCCAAGGCTCTTCACCAATCACCGTCACATCATAACGATCAGGTGCCATGTCGAGTAAATCTTCTAGACAGCGCATTCCAGCCAAACCATTACCAATCAGAACAAGCTTTAACTTCTCTTGTGAAATTCCATTATTGGTAATATAAGTTTTTTGTGGTACGGCTCCGACCCAAACACGACCATTTTCAATTTTAGTCGGGAAAACCAATAGTTTTTGATCTTTATCTTCTAAGCAACGTCCAGTCGCCAAACTAAAATGTTGTTTGTAAATAGGTGATGCAATCACGCGCTCACCTTGCAAATCACCAATAATACCGCGCGCCATCACATTTGCTTGGCTGAATGGATCTTTATTGCTTAATGCATAAATACGTTTTTCGCTCCCTACGCGGAATAAAGCAACGGATTGACCCGCAATAAGTGCACCTACACCTGTATTTGGCGTGATGTCATCAAGGTTACATACATCGACCCATTGATTTTCTGGAAGCATACTCATGTCTTTTAAATTTGTCATTTTGATTCTCCTTATGCTTCTACCATCGGGATACGAACAACTGAACGTTCAGCTTCATTTAATGGACGGATTTGATCACGCACTTCAGTAAATTGAATATATGGATCAGCTTGCTCTTCAGCGCTTGCATTAATGTAAGTTTGGAAGCGTTTACGAATCTCAGGATTCTCTACCGCAGTACGCCATTCGTCTTGATACGTTCCAATGACATGTGCCATGCGATTTTCAAGTTCCTCTGCAAGACCAAGCGAATCATCAACAATCACAGCTTTGAGATAATCTAAACCACCTTCCATGTTGTCACGCCATACACTCGTACGTTGTAAACGATCCGCAGTTTGGATATAGAACATAAAGAAGCGGTCGATATAACGAATCAAAGTTTCAGTATCTAGATCAGAAGCTAAAAGCTCTGCATGGCGTGGTTTCATTCCACCATTACCACACACATATAGGTTCCAGCCTTTTTCTGTCGCAATTACACCAACATCTTTGCCTTGTGCTTCAGCACACTCACGCGTACAACCCGACACAGCCATTTTTAGTTTGTGCGGTGAGCGTAAGCCTTTGTAGCGATTTTCTAATTCAATCGCTAAACCAACAGAATCATCTACGCCATAACGGCACCACGTGCTACCTACACATGATTTCACTGTACGTAATGATTTACCGTAAGCATGACCTGACTCGAAGCCTGCTGCATTCAACTCTTCCCAAATAAATGGTAGCTCGTGCAGTTGTGCACCAAATAAATCAACGCGTTGACCACCTGTAATTTTGGTATACAGGTTATATTTTTTAGCAATTTGACCTACAGCAATCAAACCATCTGGCGTGACTTCACCACCTGCCATACGCGGTACAACAGAGTATGAACCATCCTTTTGGATATTTCCTAAGTAGTAGTCATTACTGTCTTGTAGACCTGCGTGCGTTGGCTCCAATACAAAGTCATTCCAGCATGATGCCAAAATGTTCGCTGCCATCGGTTTACAAATATCACAACCTAAACCGTGACCATGTTGATGAATGAGGTCATCAAAGGTCTTGATTTGATTGACACGGACCAAGTGATAAATCTCTTGGCGTGAGTATGGGAAGTGTTCGCATACATGGTTATTAACCGTTACACCTTGACGTTGTAACTCAGACTTTAAAACTTGAGTAACTAATGGCGCACAACCACCACATGCAGTTGCTGCTTTAGTACATTTCTTTAAAGCACCTAAAGATGTGGAACCATCACAAATCGCTTGGCAAATATCTGCTTTCGATACGTTGTTACATGAACAAATCGTTGCGCTGTCTGGAAGTAAATCAACACCACTACCACCCGCTTTCGCACCAGAATCAGCAAATCCTGGCATGATTAAGCTTTCAGGTGTTTCTGGCAATGCGATACCATTCAGCATCATTTGCAGAAGATCGTTATATTCTTTTGCATCACCAACCAGTACTGCACCCAGTAATTTGGTTTTATCTGCATCTACAACGATTTTCTTATAAACCAATGCATCTTCATCAGCATAGAAATAGCTGAGGGAGTTTGGAGTCATGCCATGTGCATCACCAACCGATGCCACATCTACACCCATCAATTTCAACTTCGTGCTCATATCAGCACCAGCGAAACAATGTGTTTCTTCAGCTAAGATATGCTTGGCTGCAATACGCGCCATGTCATAGCCTGGCGCAACGAGACCATAGATTTTATTGTCCCAAAGCGCACATTCACCAATTGCGTAAATATTTTCATCAGAGGTTTGGCAGTAATCATTGATCTTGATACCGCCACGCTCCCCAAGTGCTAAACCACTTGAACGAGCTAATTCATCACGTGGGCGAATACCTGCTGAGAATAGAATGATGTCTGTTTCAAGCTCGCTACCATCGGCAAACTTCATCACATGCGTTGCGCTTTCTCCCGCTTCAATAGATGAAGTGGCTTTTTGCGTATGAACTTTTACACCTAAGTTTTCGATTTTACGGCGTAATACTTTACCGCCTAAATCATCAATCTGAACCGCCATTAAACGAGGTGCAAACTCAACGACATGGGTTTCTAAATTTAAATCACGTAAGGCTTTCGCTGCTTCCAAACCAAGCAAGCCACCACCAATTACAACACCCGACTTGGCATTTAAGCTTGCAGCACGGATCGCGTCTAAATCTTCGATGGTACGATATACAAAGCAATTTTCACGATCATTACCTACAATTGGCGGAACGAAAGCATATGAACCAGTTGCCAGTACAAGTTTGTCGTAGTGAAGCACATCGCCCAAACTCGTAGTGACCGTTTGCGCAGCGGTATCAATGGCAATGGCTTTGGTGTTTAGTCTTAAATCGATACCATGAGCATCGGCAAAATCGAAACGAGCAAGTGATAAATCTTTCGCTGATTTACCTGAAAAATATTCAGTCAAATGTACACGGTCGTATGCAATACGTGGCTCTTCGGCAAGAATCGTAATTTCCAGTTTATCATCAGCTTTCTCCAGAATGGCTTCGATGAATTTGTGCCCCACCATACCGTGACCAATCATCACTAATTTCATTGTGTCTCTCCTCAATTCTTCTCTATTTATTCAGCTAGCGGTTGCTTGCGTTCCTGTTGTTGCTGATATATCTGGTATAAGGATTTGCAAAACCAAGGCAGAATTTATCCACACGCCATTGCTTGCATTTGCATGGCATGTAATTCGGATAAAGTACTGGAAATGTTTTGCGAAATTGAATAATGTGCAGCTGGCACCAGAACAGATAAAAAAGCGAGCCGCCCTGTTGAGCGAGCTCGCGACGCTGGAACTAAAATTTTAAGTAGGCTTACGATTACTTTATTTGTAGATAAAAAAGACATTGCCATCTCCCATACTGAACGTATACTGCTTTGCTGACACAATTCACTTGTGTAAACAAACCGATCAGATCGGACATCGTTGGCCGTCTTACAATTTTAAAAAGTCATCTTCGACTTACAGAATAATTAGCAAATGCTGTGCCAACTTACACAACACATTTACACAATTAATATTAACCTTTGTTTTTTATAAACTTTATAGATATAAAATAAATATCGGTAGATAGACCAATGGATTCTCATACCGTCTTAGCAGGCACTGACCTGTTTTAAAGCACAATTCACCCTGCTTTAAAATAACTCTTTTTATGCACTAAAAACGAACACAAACTTATTTTCCATAGCTAAATACAGATTTTCATTTCTTGAATAGAGAGGTAGCGATACAATAAAGCGCATAAACCATATAAGTTAGAGAGCAATTGCACCGAATAAGACAATTAAAAACATACTTTATGGCATTAATTTTGCTTAAAAAATTATAGGATCTTTCATATTTCGCAGTTGAAATGCCCATAAGATCTACTCCTAGCACGACCTAAAATGTGCAACTATCTACTGTTGACCCTGTACACTTATGCCGAAACTTAAAATTGCACTCATAGATGATGATCAGGCTCGAGCTGAATACATTAAAACATGTTTAATTCAACATGACTTCGATGTCGTTGCTAGTTTGACTTTAGATCACCTCAATGTTTTTAAATTAGAACATCTTCAAGCAGATGTTATTTTGCTTGATATGGATCACCCTCATCGTGATGTAATTGAGAGTTGTGTCAGTAATTTTGACCTGCCCACTGTCCTGTTTACCAAAAATACCGATAAAGAAACAATTAAACAGGCCATTGATGCAGGCATTACCGCTTATATCGTAGATGGACTTGACCCGAGTCGTTTGCATACCATTTTAGATATTTCCATTGAGCAATATAAAAAGCATAAAAAACTAGAATCCGATTTAAAGGATGCCAAAACTAAACTGGCTGATCGTAAAGACATTGAAAAGGCCAAAGCGTTACTGATGCAGTTGCATGGCTTAACGGAAGATACCGCCTTTCAATTACTGCGCAAAAACGCCATGAGCCATCGCATGACTATTGGAGAAATGGCACGCCGTTTACTCGATGCACAACAACTTTTGAGCAATCAATTAAATAGCCAGCTAAAGGATGAATAGATGAGTCATTTAGTCGAATTAGAAAAAGTGGAAAAAACCGAATTACAGCTTGGCTATATTCCTTTGCTTGATTGTATTGCACTACTTTGGGCAAAACATCGTGGTTTTTTTGATGACGCTGGGCTGGATGTAACACTGGTGAAAGAAGCATCCTGGGCAAGTTTACGTGATCGCCTTGCCTTTGGGCTGTTGGATGCAGCGCATTGTTTATCTGCCATGTTACCTGCTGCTGCGGTTGGCGCAGACCAAATTGGTATTGCCTTACAAACCCCTTTGATATTGAGTGAAAATCGTGCATTTATAAGTTTAAGCCAAAAACTCTGTTATAAGCTTGATATTCAAAAACACGATTCTGCCGAGACATCTGCAAAAAAACTACTCAGCCATATCAAACAAAATCTTACTGTTTCCTTAGCCCATGTGTTTAAACATTCCATTCATCATTACTGTTTAAGGGAATGGCTGGCACTGGCCGATCCAGAACTGGCCCAGTCAATTTCAATGAAAACACTGCCCCCACCATATATGGTTGAAGCCTTGAGCAATCATCTGGTTGATGGTTTCTGTGTGGGAGAACCGTGGAATACACAAGCTGAGCTGCAAGGACTGAGCCATATTGTCTGTTCAAGCCAAGATATTATTCCAAATGTGGCAGATAAGGTTTTAGCCGTGACCCAGGAATGGGCACAACAGCATCCAAATACTTTGGTTGCATTAACTGGTGCCATTCTAAAGGCACAGCAGGAACTTCGGGAATTAGAAGATTTTGCGCCTATATGGCAGTTGCTGATTGAGTTTGATGTGATTCAGTTTAACTGCTCTACAGAAGTGCATGTCGAAAAATACTATACCATTCAAAATATTGTTCGGAATTTTGTCCAAGACAGTGCTGAACCCAAGCTCAGTGACTTTGAATGGCTGTTTCAACAAATGCAGAAATGGAATGGTTCTGATCAGGACGTGACGTTTGTTACTCATCAGGCTCAAAACTGTTTGTTGCTTGATATACATCACATCGCATTACAGACCATCAAACAATAGGCAAAAAAAGCTGTCTTTAAAATTAAAGACAGCATTGAAAGACCCATAAGAGATTACGCCAATCAAAAGTAATCTCTTAAGTACTCACCATCTTAATTAACAAAGGTTATCTTTTTCGGACATTTTTATGTCATTAGCAGCCATCCCGAAATGAAAAAATCATCATTTTTGCCAACTCTAAATTTTTTAAAGCTATACAACGAACAATCACTTCTTTTAAAACCTTTTGTGCCTGTTCCAAACCTAATACAGATGCTATCCATATAAATTAATCCAAAACAATATATTTCAACTAAAATAAATAAAAACAATAAATTAAGATAAAAATTAATCCTTATTGAATCAAAATCGTACATGCTGGTTGAAATTTATGATGAGTTTGCATGTAGTTTAAAAATCATCATTTGGCGATTTTGACCATTGAGTTACACAAATCCCATGAACGAAAAGTGGCAATTCAGTTTAAAATAATGAAAAAGCACAACACCCTAAAATTTGTCATATTTTAACATTGCCAATTCCTTGCAAAGTTTTCATTATATGCAGCATGCTTGGTATGCAACTTTCTTCATAGATTAAAATAAATTATAAAAAAATTGCAGAATTTTGTGCC